>NZ_JBXWSG010000056.1:0-24246 GCF_059613305.1 Ruegeria sp. BHSB056
CTCATCAGGGCGCCGCTCAACGCGGGCCGGCCGAATGGGGAAACTTGTCACGACATTAAGATCGTTGTCTTCAGTTCGCTGTTCGTCGTCCAACGGGTTGACCAGTCGCAAAGGTGAAGCTTCGATGTCGCTGGACAGTGCTTCTCGTTCGTCTGGTTTGCGGGCAGGGCGCAGCGGTTGAACCTTGAATGCGCCCGTCTGGCTTTTGTCGATCTGGTACCGTGCCAGCTGATCGGCGCGGTTGTCCATAATCTGTTCTGTGATTTCCAGAAAACTGTCGATCATCTTTCCGCCGCCGCTGCGCGACCACATTTCAGCGTCGCCAGTCTTGTCGCGGGCATTGATCGCATCCCGTGCAGAAAACAAGATGGACCGGTTGAACAGATGCCCGGCTTCGCGGTTGACACGACGCAGAACCTTTTGGCGGTCCTTAAGGTTTAGTGCATCCGCCCGCGTCACCAACAACAGAGAGTTGTGTTGCAAGCGGTCCGGCAGCGAAACCCACGTTGCACGTTCGGTTTCGCGCCAGGCTTGCGTCGCATGGGTGCACCATATGACACCATTTGCCTGACCGACTGCCCGCTGCCAGACATCTGTCGAGATCTTGGGGTCCGAGATTCCGGGGGTGTCGATCAGATCGACGGCTTCCAGAATATCTGCTTCAAGAAAGATGCGAATGAACTGCGCGTCATTGACGCCAACAGTCTCAAGCTGATCCAGCTCGATTGGCTCAACGCTTCCGTCATGGCGCTTGATGTACGGTGTTTCACTGCCCCAGCTAAACCAGACCGGTGGTAGCTGGGTCGCGGTGACCTGCGTTGGCAATGTATGCGTTCGCAGTAAAAAATTCATCAGTGTGGATTTTCCAGCGCTGAATTCACCCATCAAAGCGAAAACCGGTTTGCGGCGGGACCACTGCTCGATACGTTCCCATGCTTTCGGTGAAACAAAGCGTGTTTGTGAGTTGTTTACCATTTTTCTACTTATGCCGCTTCGTTGCTTAGGTCTTTCAGGATGTCACCCAGAATTTCGTCTCGCGATTTCTGAGGTTGCAGACCCGCCATAGCTGCCGAGGCCTGCCCGATATTTTTGTCCGCTGATGATGAGATACTCAGCAACGTCTCCTTCTGTTCCCGCATGAAGTCCGCCAGAATTGCGCGGACGTTTTCCAACACTGCCGCAATCTGGTTTTCCTCGATATCCTTGGTGATCGAATTCGCCTCGGACGCGATCAAGCGAGTGTAATCGGCAGCGTATGCTTCAAAGCCTTTGCGCTTTTGCCACCAGCGTCGCCACCAAGTACTTTGCAAGTCCAGGGCAATCGTCCGGCCAATCCCCAATGGTGGTGGAACGCGCGGCACGATCGGTGCTTCGATGTTGAATTCGCCCAGATGGTTGCCAAGTATCTTGTGATACAGCGCTTCGACATCCGCGGCCGCAGTTGAATAGAGCGCTCCAGCATCTTTACGCATTGCGCGGGCAAAGCTGAAATAGGCAGCTTTTTGCAGCGTCCTCAAGCCAGCAGGGTCGTATTGCCAAGTGCCTTGCTCACCATTCTTCTCAAGATGCGCGATCAGAGAGTCTGTCGCACGCTTCACAAAATTTGTCTCGGCCGAGTTTAGGCGTTCCAATACTTTGTCGCGCAAAGCGTTGGTCAGTTCGGCTGCTTTCTTTTCATACTCCGCCGAGACTGTTGAAATCGCATCTTCCGGAGATACACCGTCAAGATCACGCGCGACGCCTTCACCCTCTGACAGAGTCTTTGCTACAGCGGTGGCACGAATTTGGCTGGCAATGTTGCGGGCGCGATGGCGAACCCGGTCCATCAGCCGCGCTCCGGCACCTTCTGCAATACGCTCGTTTATCGCCAACAGCAGATCAGGCAAACCGGACAATGCCCAGATTTTATCCAGCGAAGGGGCTTGATCACCGAACCCGGCGGCGAGGTAAAAAGTATTGAGTGCTTCGCGGGATTCTTCGTTCAGAATCTCGGGATTCCCGGTCAGCGCCGCCTCAGCCCATAAGGCACTGCCGAACACGACACTTGTCTTTTCGTCGATGTTGTTCTGTTTCAAAGTGTCCTGAATCCGGTCGCGGATTTCGGGGACTTGATTGACCGGGTCTGACAGCTCGTCAATCCGGTTCACAAACAGGACAATCTGGCGGTTCTCAAATTGGGCGATGATCCGCATCAAGGCCATGTCCATGGTGGTCAGGGCTTGGCTTGCGGCAAGCACTACAACACAGACCTCGGACCCGCGCAGGCTGCGCAGGGTAATCTGTTCACGCACCATGAAGGTATCGTTGACACCCGGCGTATCACAAAGCTTCAGCGCAATCGGGTACTGAGGGATATCCATGTACAACTCGGCCGACTTGGTCACATCTGCGAACCGGCCTGTTTTTGGATTGATATCCGGGTCGTCTTCATCGCCCAGGCAGACATATCTTTGGATCAGTTCTTCATCGAAGTGATCGTATTGGTGGCTTTGGCCAAGTATCAGGTCGAAGTGCTTTCCAAGACGCTCTTCCGACTTTGCTTTCATCTCGCCGATCTGACGGCGAATGTCCTCCATCTCGTCATCTGCACCGGCACGGTTGGCCAACTCGCCCAACCGGCCACCCCCGACCATCAGGTTGTCCCATTCTTCCTGCTCAAAGAAGGTGAACTTGGCCTTGGTGTCGCCCGGTGGACGCGTGTTGATGTTCAGGGTTGTGACGACCGACGTCCACGGGTTCACATCCGACGGAAGCAAAGATGGGCGCCCCGCAAGAATGTTTACAATCGATGATTTGCCCGCTTTTACCTGACCGACCATAGTGATGCTGGCGGTGAAGTTTTCCATCCGGGTCTTGAGTGTTGCCAGACGTGCCGAGGAGCGCGCATCAGCCACCTCAGTCAATTGATCAATCTGCGCCGTCAGTGATGACATTGCAGAGGTCATCGGCGCCAGAGCTTCGTTGCCGACAGACAACAGGTGATCATTGCGCGCCATGCTTAACCTCCGGTTCCCGTAGCTGCGATGCGGGGTTCATGCGAAGGACGTCCTGTTGGAATTCCTGTCAGCGTGTCGATACGTGCGATCAGGTCCAAAGCGTTGCCCAGAATGTCAGCCTCGGCGCGCGGGCTGATGGTTTCGTATGCCTTGGCGTCAGCTAGCACTTCGATCGAGCAGAAGCGATCGCCGTTTTCAAGGCACGCAACGCGGCGTCCGGTCGGGAACCCCTCGGATTTGACCGCGGGCAATGGCATACGCGCGTTGGCCAGCAGGTAGTGGTCTCCGGAGTGGGTTCGGAGCGAAATCCCAAAACCCGTGTTCGGATGGTCCCGGTTCAGGATCTTGAGTTCGCCAAGAAAGCTTTCGCGAGCAAAGAAGACAGCCTCTTGCTCGGCAGTAGCGGAGGGATTCAGATCGGTCACAGCAGTAAACCTTGTACTGGAGTTGAGCAGGAAACTCGTACCGGCGCCAAAGTGGCAAAAAAGACTCATTAACTCCTGCTAAACAACAAGACCCTTCAAGGCGGTCTTATTTTGACGTGAATAAGATTTTTTGGCGTTTGAAATGTGGCAGCTTTGTGGTGGAGTGCTCTTGAGAATGCCTCAACCTGCGCGGGAATGCCTATGACGCAAGTGCCAATCCGCACTTCCTGTTTGAAACCGAGCGGAGACTGGCGAAACACAATAGCTTGTACCTGACGGTACAGGTCATTCAGTAAACTGTATGGTTCTGTAGGACATTGTAGCCGGGTAAGCCATTCTTGTTATTTCAGAACCCTGAAGTCTCTCTCTGAGTTGGCAAGGGTCGCAGATGCGTTTCCTGGGGCGCCGTGGCGGGTAATCCCGCGCCCCTTTCCAAGGGTTAAACTACGAGCGTGCAACGGCAGCGAAGGATGATCTCCATATTCGCTCTTGGTGATCATGCAACAGTCTGTCAGCTTGTCTTTCTGGCCTTTGGTCAACGTAAGCGTGATATTTCGCAGGCTAAATGGGCTGAAATCTAAACTTCTGCACGAATGAAGGGCTCCTCCACATTAGCGTGGTCTTTGACCCGCAGGATATCGGATTTCACGGCCACTTATGTTTCACTGACAAGCCTCTTAGGACTATACATCTTCATTAGATAGTGTGGTTGCCCCATATCCGATCAGAGGATCTACAAACTTGGCGATACGTGTATTTTACCTCTCGCGCTCGGAAGCAAGCTTTGTTATTGACCGCTTCATTCCAGCGCTGCGGCGCTGAGTTGCGGGTGTGGCGAAATTGGTAGACGCACCAGATTTAGGTTCTGGCGCCGCAAGGCGTGGGGGTTCAAGTCCCTCCACCCGCACCACTTTGATCAACTAAAGTTTTGAAGATATTAGCATCTATTGTTCAGTTAGGTTTTGCCCGCAATTGTTCCCCAAGTTCAATCGCTGCTGGTTTCCCTGTCTTCGATCCAATCGCACATCTCTAGCGCACTCAACGGTGCTTATCTTTTCCACTGATGAATAGGGCTTTCCTTATCGGCCCATAAGTCCGGAAGAGGTTAAGAAGGCCGCTGGGATCAATGATAGGAAGATACGAGATATTGCTGCCGTGGATTATGGATGAAGATTGAGATCGAAGTAAGCACATCCAGTGCCAGAAATGCTGTGGATACTGTTTCGGGCGAGCTGCTGCAAACAACAAAGGCGCCCTTGGGCGCCTTGATTTACTGGTCGGAGTGAGAGGATTCGAACCTCCGGCCCCTGCCTCCCGAAGACAGTGCTCTACCAGGCTGAGCTACACTCCGACCGTGGCGGGTGATCTATACGGGGCTTTTCCGATGCGCAAGAGGATTTTGAGAAGCGGTCATCTGAATCTGCCGTCTTTGAACCGGTATCGGATGGGCTAGGCAGGTCACGCGACTCTCATGGCAGAGCGTCCGTTTTGTACAGGCGAATCTTGGTGCCTCCGTGGTCTACCACCGGACCGGGTGCCAGCAAAGGCAGGCGGGTCGCCCGAGCTAGGGCCGGGGCGCTGGTGACCACTCCGACACGCCATCCGCGAAAACGGGTCATCAAGGACTTTCCCAAGGCTCCATAGACAGAGCGCAGACGCTTTTCATCTCCAATCCGCGCGCCGTAGGGAGGGTTCACAATGATCAGCCCGGTTGGTCCCGCGGGGGGTTTGATGTCACTGACGGAAAGCTGTTGAAAACGCGTATTGGCGCTTACCTGCGCTCTCTCGGCATTGGCTGTTGCGGCTTCGATTGCCCCGGCGTTGCGGTCTGAGCCGCAGAAGGTGAGAGTACATTCCGCGACCTCAGCCTCGCTGCGCATGTCTTGCCAACGGTCAGGGTCGAAGCCCGCCAGGTTTTCGAACGCAAAGCTGCGGGTCCGACCGGGGTGCAGCCCCAGGGCAATCTCGGCGGCTTCGATCACGAAAGTACCCGAGCCGCACATCGGGTCCAACACCGGTTCATTGCCGCTAAACCCGCAGTCTCGAAGAAACATGGCTGCCATCGTTTCACGCATTGGCGCTTTGGCAATTGCTTCTTTATGACCCCGCTTGTGCAAAAGCTCTCCCGAGCTGTCGACCGAAATCGTACAGATGTCCTTCTCGATTCTCAGCAAGATCCTGACTGCGGCGTCGGAAGATATCGGAGCGCCCAGAGTTTCGGATATCGCATCCTCAACTCTCTGCCGTGCGGCGCCGGCGTGATATATTCTGGATTTGCGGCTGGTGGCCTCGACTTTGACTGGAACATCGGACCGCAGGAACTCACCCCACGGAAATTTACGCGCGCGTTTGTCCAATTGGGCCAAATGCACCGCAGGAAAACTGCCCAGACGGACCAGTACCTTGTTAGCACCGCGTAACGTCAGGTTGGCGCGCCAGACCTCGGACCACGAACCACGGCAGATGACACCCCCTGGAATCGTCTTGACCTGAGAGAACCCGTTGAACTGCGCCTCGGCAGCGAGGGGAGCTTCAAGCCCCGGGGTGGCAATCAGAAAAATTTCGAAGTCTGTGTCTTTTTCCATTCCGGTTGCTTACACTGGAAGTTCAGCGGGCGCGACACGCAATTTTGACCCGTATTTTTGGCCATATTGAGGGAAAACTCCAAGATTATGCAGTTTGATCTTAACTTTTGGCGGTAACAGGTTTGCGTTTGCGGGCATCCGCGCGTAAAGGGTCCGTGATCAGAATTACGCCTGCGGATTTTGGACCCATTTCGACGCTTTTGCGAGGGGTGCCTGAAAAAAACCGCGTTATTGCATGACCCCATAAGGGTGTCGGCAGGGCTGGCGCAGGAAAGAGGCTTGGAAGAACGTAGCGGCATGCAAACTTTCAAACTTAAAAAAGGGTTGGACCTGCCGGTTGAAGGCGCTCCCGACCAAACCATTCATCCGGGTCCGGAATATTCGACCGTTGGCGTTCTGGGTGGGGATTACATTGGCCTGAAACCTAAGATGCTGGTGCAGGAAGGTGATAGTGTCGAGCGGGGTACGCCGCTCTTTTGTCACAAAGATGCGCCTGACGCGATGATGGTCGCACCGGTGAGTGGCAAGGTTATTGCCATCAACCGGGGTGCCCGCAGGGTGTTGCAAAGCGTCGTCATCGAAGTGTCCGACACCAATGACACGGGGTTGGATTTTTCGAACGTAGGCGACGCGGACAGCAACGAAGGCGTGACTGCCAAACTGTGCGCCGCTGGTCTGTGGACCTCATTTCGCACGCGACCTTATGCGAAAATGCCAGAACCCGGTGCCAATCCGAACGCGATCTTCGTGACAGCCATGGACAGTGACCCATTGGCGGCTGATGCCGCCACGATCATTGCCGAGGCGCCCGAAGCCTTTACCGCTGGCTTGGCAGCAATCAGCAATCTGACCGAGGGCAAGACCTATCTTTGCCAGAAACAAGGTGACACGATCCCCGGCGCGGACGTGGCTGGTGTAGAGGCGGTGGCATTTTCCGGTCCACATCCGTCGGGTTTGGCGGGAACGCATATTCACTTCCTCGAACCGATTGCGGGCGAAAAGCAGGTCTGGACCATCGGTTATCAGGACACCATCGCGATCGGCCGTTTAATACAGACCGGGCACCTTGATCCGAACGTTGTGATTGCCTTGACAGGGCCCGGTGCGCGGCAGCCGCGTTTGATCCGCACCGTGATGGGCGCGTCCACGGGCGACTTGACACGGGATGAGGTAAGTGTGGACGGAACGCCTCGCATCATCTCGGGTTCGATCCTGTCGGGTCAACATGCCGACGGACCGACCGCATATCTGGGGCGGTTTGCCCGTCAAATCTGTATCATCCGAGAGGATCACGATCAGATTCCGATGGGCTGGATCCGACCAATGTCTTCCAAGTATTCCGTCCAGCCTGTATTGGGCTCGGCCTTTTCCAGAAAACTCTATGCTTTCACGTCCAACCTGAACGGTGGCCGCCGCGCAATGGTGCCGACAGGTGTGTTCGAAGAGCTGATGCCGCAGGATTACCTGCCCACACAATTGCTTCGGGCCTTGCTGGTGATGGATACGGATACAGCTCAGGCACTGGGTGCGCTTGAACTGGACGAAGAGGATCTGGGCCTTGTGGGCTTTGCATGTCCGGCGAAATACGAATACGGGCTGGCGCTGCGCGACTGCCTGAACAAGATTGAAAAGGAGGGCTGATCCGAATGGGATTGCGTAACTTCTTTGACCGGATCGAGCCAAACTTTACCAAGGGCGGCAAGTACGAGAAGCTTTTTCCGATCTACGAGATGGTGGAAAGCTTCATCTACACTCCGAAAACCGTAACCACTGTTGCTCCTCATGCGCGGTCTTACGTGGATATGAAGCGGATCATGACATATGTCGTGATTGCCACAATTCCCTGCATCCTATGGGGAATGTGGAACACCGGTTATCAGGCAAATTCGGCCATTGCCGCGCTTGGCCCAGAGTCTGCGACCGGCTGGCGGATTGCAATTCTTCAGGTTTTTGGCATTTCGCTGAATCCGGACAGCATCTTTGCCAATGTCATGCACGGGCTCATGTACTTCCTGCCGATCTATGTCGTCACGTTGGTGGCAGGCGGTATTTTCGAGGTCATTTTCGCAACGGTCCGCGGCCACGAAGTGAATGAAGGCTTTCTTGTCACTTCGATGCTTTACGCCCTGATCATGCCTGCAACCACACCCCTGTGGCAGGTTGCCCTGGGGATTATCTTTGGTGTCGTGATCGGCAAAGAGGTATTCGGCGGCACTGGTAAGAATTTCCTCAACCCTGCCTTGGTGGGGCGGGCGTTTTTGTATTTTGCCTATCCCGCGCAGATGTCGGGCGATGCTGTCTGGACCCCGGTCGACGGGTTTTCCGGGGCGACGGCTCTGGCTGTGTCGGCTGCCGAAGGCTACCAGGCACTGGCCGCTGACGGTATCACCTGGTGGAGCGCGTTTTACGGCACCATTCAGGGCAGTATCGGGGAAACCTCGACTCTGGCCTGCATGATCGGTCTGGCCTTCCTGCTGATCACCAAGATTGCCAACTATCGGCTGATTTTGGGATGTCTGGCGGGCACAATTGCGTTCACCTGGCTGTTGAACCTGATCGGGTCCGAGACGAACCCGATGTTCGCAATGCCATGGTACTGGCATGTCGTGTTGGGCGGTTACGCCTTTGGTCTGGCTTTCATGGTGACCGAGCCGGTCTCGGCAAGCCACACCAATGTCGGGCGCTATATCTATGGTGCACTGATTGGTGTCATGGTTGTGTTGATACGTGTGATCAACCCAGCCTTCCCCGAAGGTATGATGCTGGCCATACTGTTCGGCAACGTCTTTGCACCGCTGATCGACTATTTTGTCGTTCAGGCCAACATCAAACGGAGGGCGCGTCGCCATGTCTGATACGCAATCCCCTGAACGCAAGGGCGCGATTGCCCGTTTTCTGGCGGCCTCGCCAGATTCAGTTGGCAAAACAATCTTTATTGCTGTTGCAGTCTGTCTCGTTGCCTCGATGATCGTGTCTGCCGCCGCAGTCAGCTTGCGCCCGGTGCAAGAGGCCAACAAGCTGAAGGACAAGCAGGTCAATATCCTGCAAGTGGCGGGGGTGTATGAACCCGGCGTCAATGTCACCGAAGCATTTGCCGCATTCGAGCCGCATGTGCTGGATCTGGCAACGGGCGATTTTGTGGACGATCAGTTCGACCCGGCCACCTTTGACGATCTGGCCGCTGCCGGTGATCCTAACCTGAGCGTCGCGCTTGACGACGATCCCGCAGGCATTGGCCGCAAGGCAAAGTACCGGGTGATCTATTTGCTGCGCGACGACGCGGGGGCCTTGGACAAGGTAATTCTGCCACTGCATGGCTATGGGCTGTGGTCCACTCTGTACGGTTTCATCGCGCTGGAGAAGAACGGCAACGATATCTACGGCTTGCAATTCTATCAGCATGGCGAGACGCCAGGTCTGGGTGCTGAGGTGGACAACCCGCGCTGGAAGACGTTGTGGAATGGCAAGAAGCTGCGCGACGACGCGGGAGTGTTGCAGATCACCGTCGCCAAGTCGCAGCCTGCGGCCGGGCCCGACTATTACATCGACGCCCTGGCAGGTGCGACCCTGACCACTGTCGGTGTCGACAACCTGGTGAGATTCTGGATGGGTGACGCGGGTTACGCGCCGTTCCTGGCCAAGCTGCAAGCAGGAGAGATCTGATGTCTCAGACCAAGAAAGAGCTGTTGGTCGACCCCCTTGTCGACAACAACCCAATCACCCTGCAGGTGCTGGGCATCTGTTCGGCTCTGGCGGTGACTTCGTCGTTGCAGGTGGCCTTTGTCATGGCGCTGGCGGTGACCTTTGTGACCGCGTTTTCGTCGATGTTCATTTCGATTTTACGCAACCAGATTCCCGGTTCGATCCGAATCATCGTGCAGATGGTGATCATCGCCTCGCTTGTGATTTTGGTGGATCAGATCCTCAAGGCGTATGCCTTTCAGATTTCCAAGACTTTGTCCGTGTTCGTCGGCCTGATCATCACCAACTGTATCGTTATGGGCCGAGCCGAGGCATTCGCCATGAAAAACCCGCCGGTAGCATCGTTCATTGACGGTCTGGGCAACGGCATGGGCTATGGCCTGATCCTGATGCTGGTGGGCATCATCCGCGAACTGTTCGGTTCGGGCAGCCTGTTCGGGGTAACAATCCTGCAAACAGTCAACAATGGCGGGTGGTACGTGCCCAACGGCCTTTTGCTGCTGCCGCCGTCGGCGTTCTTTGTGATCGGCCTGCTAATCTGGGCTTTCCGCACGTGGAAGCCGAACCAGGTCGAAGAACGTGAATACAAAATCCAGCAGGTAGAGGCGCACTGATGGAAGGGCTTATCTCTCTGGCCGTGAAGGCCGTCTTTATCGAAAACCTCGCGCTCAGCTTTTTCCTTGGCATGTGTACCTTCATCGCCGTGTCGAAAAAGATTTCGACTGCCATCGGGCTGGGAATATCAGTCATGGTGGTGCAGGCCATCACCGTGCCCGCCAACAACCTGTTGCTGTCCTTCCTGCTGAAACCGGGTGCATTGGCATGGGCCGGGTTCCCGGACGTGGATCTGACCTTTCTCGGGCTGATTTCCTACATCGGTGTGATTGCAGCGATGGTTCAGATCCTCGAGATGATCCTAGATAAGTATTTTCCACCCCTCTATAACGCGCTGGGGATCTTCCTGCCTTTGATCACTGTAAACTGCGCCATTCTGGGTGGTTCGCTGTTCATGGTCGAACGCGACTATAATTTTGCCGAGGCAACCACCTATGGCATCTCATCCGGTTTCGGCTGGGCGTTGGCGATCACCGCGATGGCAGGCGTGCGCGAAAAGCTCAAATACTCGGATGTTCCGGACGGGCTTCAGGGGCTGGGCATCACCTTTATCACCGCCGGGCTGATGGCGATGGCCTTTATGTCCTTCTCGGGCGTGAAACTGTAAGGGGGGGCGTGAGAATGGAAACCTTTTCGCTCGGCGTTGTCCTGTTCACCCTGATCGTTCTGGCGCTGGTGGCCATCATTATGGCTGCGCGTTCCAAGCTGGTGTCGACCGGCAACGTCAACATCACCATCAACGGTGAAAAGACTATTTCGGTTCCGGCGGGTGGCAAACTGCTGCAAACATTGGCGGCCGAAAAACTGTTTGTTCCATCAGCTTGCGGTGGTGGTGGTACCTGTGCCCAGTGCCGCGTGAAAGTGCATTCGGGTGGCGGTTCGATCCTGCCGACCGAAGAAAGTCACATCACAAAGCGCGAAGCATCCTGTGGCGACCGTCTATCCTGTCAGGTAGCGGTGAAACAGGACATGGAAATCGAGGTTCCAGAAGAGGTCTTTGGCGTCAAGAAATGGGAATGCACAGTTCGCTCGAACGACAACGTTGCGACCTTTATCAAGGCCCTTACGCTGGACCTGCCCGAAGGCGAGGATGTGAATTTCCGTGCCGGGGGCTACATCCAGATCGAAGCGCCTGCTCATCAGTTGAAATACACTGATTTCGACGTGCAGGAAGAATATCGCGAGGATTGGGATCGCTTCAATCTGTGGCAATACGAGTCAGTTGTGAACGAACCTATCGAGCGCGCCTATTCGATGGCCAACTATCCGGATGAAAAGGGCATGATCATGCTTAACGTCCGGGTTGCTTCACCGCCTCCGGGCTCAGAAGGAATTCCGGCGGGACAGATGTCGTCCTACATCTTCAACCTGAAGCCGGGCGACAAAGTCACAATCTCAGGTCCATTTGGCGAGTTTTTCGCACGTGAAACCAAGAAGGAAATGGTCTTCATCGGTGGTGGCGCCGGCATGGCACCGATGCGCAGCCACATCTTTGACCAGCTCAAACGCCTTGAGAACCGCGACCGCAAGATCAGCTTCTGGTACGGTGCGCGGTCCAAGAAAGAGATGTTCTTTGTCGAGGATTTCGACCAACTGGCGGAAGAGTTCGACAATTTCGAATGGCATGTCGCTCTGTCGGATGCCCAGCCCGAGGATGAATGGAAAGGCTATACCGGCTTCATCCACAACGTTCTGTTCGAAGAATACCTCAAGAACCACCCGGCACCTGAAGATTGCGAATACTACATGTGTGGACCGCCAATCATGAACCAGTCAGTAATCAACATGCTGCTGGATCTGGGCGTGGATCGCGAAGACATCATGCTCGACGATTTTGGCGGGTAACTAATGAAACCGGCGCTGAGTGCGCCGGTTTTTTCATTCCGGCGCCAGGTCGACCTATTTTCCATAATAGTCCCGGTACCAATCGACGAATTGGGCAATGCCGTCTTTCAGGTCGGTCTGCGGGCGATAATTCGTCAGTCGCTGCAGCAGCCGATTGTCAGCCCAAGTGGCATGAACATCGCCCATCTGCATTGGCATAAAGTTTTTGACCGCTTTCTGGCCAACAGCCTCTTCGATGGCTTCTATGAAATCCATCAGACGCACCTTGTCTCCGTTGCCAATGTTGACGATGCGGTACGGTGCAACGGGCGACAAGCTGTCACCATCTTCGATATCCGCGCGGCTGGTCGGGCGGACCGGCGGAACATCGATCAGCAACCTGATCCCACGCACAAGGTCTTCTACATGCGTGAAGTCGCGATACATGTCGCCATGATTGTAGATGTCGATTGGTCTGCCATCCAGTATCGCAGCGACGAATTTGAAATAGGCCAGATCGGGGCGCCCCCAAGTGCCGTAAACGGTAAAAAATCGAAACATGGTGGTCGGCAAATCCCACAGATGGGCATAGGAATGCCCCATCGCCTCATTCGCCTTTTTGGTGGCGGAGTAGATCGTCAGTTGGGTGTCGGCTTTTTCTGTTTCGATGAACGGCATGTCCTCGTTTGCACCGTAGATTGATGAGGTCGACGCCATCAAAAGGTGTTCTACTTTGTGCTGACGCGCGATTTCCATCACATTGAACGTGCCCACAACGTTCGACTCGATATAGCTGCGAGGATATTCAAGGCTGTGCCGCACGCCTGCCTGCGCGGCCAGATGGACGATGACATCGGGCTGAAAGTTCTCTGCGACCTGCGCAAGCCGGTCAAAGTTTTCCAAACGTTCTTCGGTAGCTGTAAATCCCGGGGTTTGAAGCAGTATCTGATGTCGGCGTTGTTTCAGGGTTACATCATAGTAGTCGGTCATCCCGTCGTAGCCGTGTACTTGAAATCCTTCTGCCAAAAGCAATTTGGCCAAATGAAATCCGATGAACCCGGCAGAACCTGTAATCAAAACTCGTTTCATAAAACCCTCAGAACTCATTGCAAATTCATCGCTGATCGGAAGGCGTTGATCCAATCACCAGATCAACTGCTTGCGAACATCTTGCGGGCCATATCGGACAATCTAAGGGTTGTGGTCAACACTTTGCCTATTCAAACAGTTGCTGATTGCGACCACTACGCAGGGCGGGTAGGGATCAAATGCCATGATGAAAGACTGGATCAGACGGCGGTTCCAATCCGCGGTGAAGAAAAGCACCAATGCGATGCCATGCGACGTGGCACCCGCAGAAAAGGTGACGGCCGTCGGCGACATTCACGGTCGTCTTGATTTGCTTCAGGCGCTTTTGCCACGACTCGACGATCAAAGCCCGCTGGTCTTTCTGGGCGATTACATCGACCGGGGGGCATACAGCGCGCAGGTACTGCGGCATTTGCATCACCTGAGTGAAGCGTCAGACGGGCGGGTGCAATGCTTGCTTGGCAATCACGAAGAGATGCTGCTGCAATTTGTAAACGACCCGGAACGTTACGCCAGGCTTTGGTTTCATAACGGCGGAGCGGAAACTCTGGCATCTTTCGGCCTCGTATGTCCCGACGAGTTGGACAGTGGCAAGCATCTGCCTGAACTGGCAGAGTGTCTGCGGCACAAGATGGGCGACAGCTTGCTGGACTGGCTTGCAAATCTGCCGCTGACCTGGACCAGCGGCAACGTCACCTTTGTCCACGCGGCACTTGATCCGCGGCAATCCATTCAATCCCAGGATCGCCAAATCTGCCTATGGGGTCATCCGATGTTTCCACGGCTTGCACGCAGCGAAGCGCAATGGGTTGTACACGGTCATACAATTGTAAACCAACCCCGGGTTAAAAACCGGGTTGTGTCGATTGATACCGGTGCCTTTGCCTCGGGCAGATTGACCGCCGCTGAAATAGACGGCGGCAGTGTCAGGTTTTTTTCAACCGGTTGAACCTAGCCAACGATCATCTGCTTCATGCGAAGCGCTTCATACTCCAATTCCCTCAGGCGGAAATGCACAACATCTCCGATAGTGATGACACCGCACAAATTGCCATCCCGCAGGACCGGCATATGGCGGAATCGTCCTTCGGTCATGGTTTTCAGCACGTCATTCAGCGTATCCTCGGGGGTGCAGGCCTTTACTTCCCTGGTCATCAGATCTTCGACCGACTGCGGCAGGGTCTGTCCGGGCGTATCGGCCATGCGACGCACGATGTCGCGTTCCGACAATATCCCTTGCAATGCCCCGTTCTGATCTGTCACCAGAACAGCGCCAATCCGCTTTTCCTTGAGCGTGTTCACCACCGAATGGATGGTATCATTAGGCCGCACCGAAAACACCGCATCCCCTTTACCATCAAGCAGCTTGGCTACGGTCGTCTGCGAATGCGACAGGTTCGAATCCGCTGATTGGCTGTAGGTCGTCTTGTCGGCTTTGTCACCGCGCGACGGCGACTGGTAAGAGGTTGGAGCCATGGGCAATCTCCTTTTTGGTTCTTGCAAAGTCTTTCCCTTTCACCTTAGCGCAGCTAAACGACCTGTATAGGGTACAATTGCACGAGTTGGCCAAACGCAGGTCCGCAGAGAGAGCTTAAGCCTTTGAATGAATTCTATCTTACGCCCCCGGTCGCCGCGCTGATCTTCTTTGCGGCTGTTGTGTGCGGTCATAACTTTCGCATGGCATGGAAAAAACAACAGCCCGGGTGGCAGAAACGCGCGTGGCTGTTCGGTATTCCGGCCGGAACTGGTCTTTTGCTGTTGGGTTTCCTTCCGCTGAAACTGTAATGCCAATTTGACTCTGGCTGGGACCGCTGGCATATGCCGGGCACAGGATGTCCCGGAGATAGCCCAATGCGTCTTTTGCCCGTACTGGCCTTTTTCACCCTTCTTACAGGCTGTCTTTTTGACAAGGAACCCGAAGTGGTCCGTCTGTCTGGTGAGACAATGGGCACGACCTACAGTATCACCGCAATTGGCGAAGACCTTGACGAAGACGCACTGGCTTCTGCCGTCAGTGAAAAGCTGGCAGCTGTGAATGCCAAGATGTCCAACTGGGATCCGAACTCCGAGGTTTCCGTTTTTTCCGCGTCGTCCAGCACAGATCCAATACCTGTTTCCGACGAATTTGCGCTGGTTCTTTCGGCGGCGAACGAAGTGCACGCGAAATCTGGTGGCATCTTCGACGTAACCCTCGGCCCTCTGATCGAGCTTTGGGGTTTTGGCCCACGCAAACCCGAGGATCCGGTGCCATCTGATGCCGATATCAATGCAGCGCTGAACGGTGTAGGTCAAGAACGCCTGCTAGCGCTCGATACCGATGCCGGTACGCTTGCCAAGTCAAACGCCAGTGTGGGCATTAACCTGTCCGCGATTGCAAAAGGCTATGGAATTGACGCTGTTGCGGAAACCTTGCAGGCCGCTGGTATCGAAAACTATCTGGTTGAAATCGGCGGCGATCTTGTGACCAAAGGTAAGAATGACAAGGGCGAAGCGTGGCTCATTGGCATCGAAAAACCTGAAACGGGTTCGCAAACTATCCAGTTGATTGTTTCTCTGGATGACAGGGGTATGGCCAGCTCGGGCGATTACAGGAATTTCTTTGAAAAAGACGGTGTGCGTTATTCGCATATCATCGATCCGACAACAGGCCGTCCGATCACGCACCGCACCACTTCGGTCACCGTGCTGGCCGAAAACGCGATGATGGCCGATGCCTGGGCAACAGCCATGCTGGCCTTGGGGCAGGAAAAAGGGCTGGCTCTGGCAGAGGAGCATAAACTTGCCGTGTATTTCATCTCGCGGGATGTGACAGGCGGCGAAGATGCCTATATCACTGCCCATAGCACGGCGTTCAAAGACGCGCTGGGATCGAACTGACTGTTGGAGCTGAGATGAGTACCTTTATTCTGGCCTTCATTCTTCTCGCTCTCGTCATGGTGGGCATGTCATTGGGTGTCATGCTGATGGGCAAGACCATCAAAGGCAGTTGCGGTGGCCTAAACGCGATCTCGGGCGCGGATAAATGCGTTGTCTGCCAAAAAGATGTCGACCCCGACAGCCCACTGCGCGACAAGCTGCAATGCAAACGCGCCCAAAAAATGCTGGAGCAAATGGACCGTCAGGCCTGACACAGGTTTTGCTTCGTTCTGCGGATAGAATTGGCTAACTAAGTCCTCGAGACTTTTGGGGGAGGGTGTCAACTTGGCTAAGGCAAAAAACATCCTGTTCATCATGTTCGACCAGCTGCGCTGGGATTACCTGAGCTGTTACGGTCATCCTCATCTGCATACGCCAAATATCGATCGTCTGGCTGCCAAAGGCGTGCGCTTCAACCGCGCCTATATCCAATCGCCGATCTGCGGCAGCTCCCGCATGTCCACCTACACAGGGCGCTATGTGCATTCTCACGGCGCGTCGTGGAACGGAATTCCCTTGAAAGTCGGCGAGATTACGATGGGCGATCACCTGCGTAAGGCGGGGATGGATTGCTGGCTGGTCGGCAAAACCCATATGCGTGCAGACGCCGAAGGGATGGCGAGGTTGGGTTTGGAGCCCGACAGCCTGATCGGGGCCCGCGTCGCCGAATGTGGATTTGACGTGTACGAACGGGACGACGGTATGCTGCCCGAAGGTCCGGATGGGTTTTATGACCCTGACGGGGCAAAGGAATACAACAAGTTCCTGAAGGCCAAGGGGTATGAGAGTGACAATCCCTGGCATGACTTTGCCAATTCCGGGTTGGATGCGGATGGCAACGTTTTGTCTGGCTGGTTTCTGAAGAATTCACCCGAAGCCGCGAATATTGCCGAGGAAGACAGTGAAACCCCCTATCTGACCGGTCGCGGGATCGAGTTCATGGAAACGCATGATGGCCCGTGGTGCTGCCATCTGAGTTTTATCAAGCCGCATTGGCCGTACATCGTACCGGACCCATACGCCTCGATGTATGGGCCGGAACATGTGTTGCCTGTGGTGCGATCCGAGGCGGAACGTCAGAATGCACATCCCGTGCTCAAAGCCTTCATGGACACAAAAATCGGCCAGACCTTTTCGCGGCAGGATGTGCGTGAGGCGGTTATCCCGGCCTATATGGGGCTGATCAAGCAAGCCGATGATCAGATGGGCCGCCTGTTGGACTGGATGGAGAGAACCGGGCGGATGGAAAACACGATGATCGTGGTGACATCAGATCATGGTGATTTTCTGGGCGATCACTGGATGGGGGAAAAGACCTTTTTTCACGATGCCTCGACCAGGGTACCGTTGATCATCTATGACCCGTCGCCCGAGGCGGACGCGACACGTGGCACTGTCAGCGATGCGCTTGTAGAATCCATCGACCTTGCACCGACCTTTGTCGATGCGGCTGGTGGGGAAGTGGCGACGCATATTCTGGAAGGTCACTCCCTGCTGCCCATCCTTTATGGGGAGGCGGACGCGTTACCACGCGATGTGGTGATCTGCGAATATGATTACTCGGCTTCGCCAATCGCAAGTGTTTTGGACGTGTCGGTCCGCGATGCGGTGATGTTCATGGCCGCAAGCAAGAAATGGAAACTGATCCATTGTGAAGGTGGGTACCGGCCAATCCTGTTCGACCTAGAGAACGACCCTGATGAGTTGAACGATCTGGGTGACAGCGCGGAACATGCCGGTGTGATTGCCGAGATGTACGAGTATCTGTTCGCCTGGACGCGGCGGGCGTCCCAGCGCACGACCCGGTCCGAGCAGCAATTGATCGACATGCGCACCAAAAGCCGGGGCAGGGGTGTTGTTCTGGGCGTCTATGATGAAAACGATGCGCCGCTGGACCTGACGGTCAGATACCGCAATCGCAAGGCGCGCCCTTTCCAAAGCTACTTAAAAGACTAACCCTGCTGCGTCGGTTAAAATTGTTCATCATTACGAAGGTGGTTCACCCGTCGAAGTCCAAAGGATAGAAGGTGACCCAAGAGCAGCAAACGGAGTACATCAATGGCCATCCCCAAACCTGTTGTCCTGTGCATTCTAGATGGTTGGGGTCTGTCCGAGGACACTAAAGCCAACGCACCCCATCTGGCAAACACGCCAACCTTTGACGCGATCATGTCTAATTGCCCGCATTCGACCCTGATCACCCACGGCCCGGATGTGGGTCTACCAAGCGGGCAGATGGGGAACTCGGAGGTCGGGCACACTAATATCGGTGCAGGGCGTGTGGTCGCCATGGACCTGGGCCAGATCGATCTTTCCATTGAAGACGGGACATTCTTTGAAAACGAAGCGCTGCAGGCTTTCATCACCAGCGTTAAGTCCGCTGGCGGCACTGCACATCTGATGGGGTTGATCTCGGATGGTGGGGTGCATGGTCATCTGAATCATATTCTTGCCGCAGCCACTGCCATAACGGATGCCGGTGTCCCGGTTGCGCTGCACGCAGTGACGGATGGGCGTGATGTCGCGCCAAGGTCAGCTCTGACTTACATTGCTGAGCTGGAAGAACGCCTGCCCGACAACGCACGCATCGTCACCGTGAGCGGGCGGTACTTTGCCATGGATCGCGACAATCGCTGGGAGCGTGTCAGTGAAGCGTATGCTGCAATGGTCAACGGGCAGGGCCGAACAGCAAGCAGTGCCCATGGCGCGGTTGATCACGCCTATAACCAGTCCGAATCTGACGAGTTTGTCACACCAACCGTATTAACGGGATATGACGGTATTAACGATGGCGACGGTTTCTTTTGCCTGAACTTCCGTGCCGACCGTGCCCGTGAAATCCTGCGCGCCATCGGCGAACCCGGTTTTTCCGAGTTTGCCACAGGGCTGCGCCCGAAGCTTTCAGCACTGCTGGGCATGGTCGAGTATTCTGACGGGCATAATGCTTACATGACCACGGTTTTTCCAAAGCGCGCGATTGTAAACACACTGGGCGAATGGGTCGCCAAACAAGGGCTTCGGCAGTTTCGACTGGCGGAAACCGAGAAGTACCCGCATGTTACGTTCTTTTTGAATGGCGGTAAGGAGACGCCCGAACTAGGTGAGGACCGCTTTATGCCGAGCTCGCCGAAAGTGGCGACCTACGATCTACAGCCCGAAATGTCGGCCGCGGAGGTTACGGCGAAGTTTATCGAAGCCATCGAAGGCGGGTATGACCTGATTGTTACAAATTATGCCAACCCCGATATGGTTGGTCATACAGGTGATCTGAATGCCGCAATCAAAGCATGTGAAGCCGTCGATCAGGGGTTGGCGCAAGTCATTGCGGCTCTTGAAAAGGTCAAGGGGGCGATGATTATCACGGCCGATCACGGTAATTGCGAAGTCATGGTCGATCCTGTGACCGGTGGCCCGCATACGGCCCATACGCTCAATCCTGTTCCCGTAGCGCTGGTTGGCGGGCCAGAAGGCGCGAATTTGCGCCAAGGACGTTTGTCCGATCTCGCGCCGACCCTGCTTGATCTGATGGGTTTGCCGAAGCCGCCGGAAATGACCGGGGAAAGCCTGCTGTCATGAAACCGGCCGCTCTGGCAGTGTATCTGTTTTTGGCCTTACCGGCGCTGGCTCAGCCAGACGCTTCCAAGGCTGCTTTGGACGCAGCGCAGATGCTCGAACAGGCGTCCATCGCGTTATCCGAGGCTGAAAGCGCCCGAGACCGGGTCCATGCTCTTACGGAGACGATCCATGCCTATGAGGCCGGGTTGGGCGCGATGCGGGTGGGATTGCGCCAAGCGGCTACCCGCGAGGCGCAACTGAGCGCCGAGTTGCGGGCGCGCGAAAAGGAAATCCGGCGATTGCTTGGTGTTCTGCAAACCATCGAAACGACCGAACCACCTGTCTTGATGTTACATCCGTCCGGCCCGTTGGGGGCGGCCCGTGCAGGCATTATGCTGTCCGAGGTCACCCCCAGCCTGAACGCCAGCGCGCAGGAACTGGCGCAGGACCTATATGAAGTGCAGACATTGCGTGTCTTGCAACAGAAGGCCTCGGAAACTTTGACAGAGGGTCTGACGGGCGTTCAGGCGGCCCGCACCCGTCTGAGCGAGGCAATCGCCGACCGCACGGATTTGCCCCGCCGCTTCGTGGAAGACCCGGTGCGTACGGCCATCCTGATCTCGTCGACTGAAACACTGGATGGTTTTGCAAGTGGTCTGTCCGAGATCTCGGAAGGAGAGATCCTCGACAGCAATGCCAGCGTCTTGGACAGGAAAGGCCGGATATCAATGCCGGTACAGGGCATCTTGCTGCATAAGGCCGGTGAAACGGACGCCGCCGGTGTCACGCGCCCCGGCCTGATCGTAGGGACACGCCCGCGCGCTTTGGTCACATCGCCTACCGCTGCGACAATTCGCTATCGCGGGCCGCTGCTGGATCTGGGGAACCTGATAATACTTGAACCTCAATCGGGACTTTTGTTCGTATTTTCCGGTTTGCAGGAGGTCTATGGCCAGCCCGGTCAGGTGATCCCAGAGGGCACACCAGTTGGTCTGATGCCCGGTGAAATGCCGGGAATCGGCGCAATTTTGTCAACAAGCAGTGATGGCACTGGAACTGACCGCTCAGAAACGCTCTATATAGAGGTAAGAGAAGACAATCGCCCCGTGGACCCGGAATCGTGGTTTCGGACCGACAAGGATGGATAAACGCGTATGAAGAAATTTGTGGTGGCCGGTCTGGCTGGAACTGTGGCAGGTATTCTTGCAACAACTCAGATCGCAGGACCCCTGCTGGCGCAGGAGGCCGAGAACAAGGCAAGCGTCTATGAACAGCTGGATTTGTTCGGCGACATTTTTGAACGTATCCGCGCCCAGTATGTCGAAGAGGTTGAGCCCGAAGAACTGATCGAGGCGGCGATTGACGGCATGTTGACATCGCTTGATCCGCATTCGAGTTATCTTTCCCCCGATGATGCCGAACAGATGCGCGTGCAGACCCGGGGCGAGTTTGGTGGGTTGGGTATCGAAGTCACGCAGGAAGAAGGCTTTGTCAAAGTTGTATCACCCATTGACGATACCCCCGCCGACGCAGCCGGAATCGAAGCCGGGGATTTCATTACCCATGTGGACGGTGAAAGCATTCTGGGTCTGACGCTGGACAAAGCTGTTGACCTGATGCGCGGCCCGGTCGGATCCGAAATTATCATCACCGTCGTACGTGAAGGTGAACCTGATCCGTTCGACGTCACTATTATCCGTGACACAATCAAGTTGACCGCTGTGCGCGCTCGGACCGAAGGCACCAGTGTCGTTCTGCGTGTGACCACGTTCAACGACCAGACCTTCCCGAACCTGCAGGAAGGATTGCAGGAACAGATTGCTGAAGCGGGTGGCATCGACAAGGTCAACGGTTTTGTTCTGGACCTGCGCAACAACCCAGGCGGCCTGTTGACTCAGGCGATCAAAGTGTCGGACGCGTTCCTGAACGAAGGTGAAATTGTCTCCACGCGCGGTCGCGACCCGAATGAGGGTGAGCGGTTCAACGCCACCCCCGGGGATCTGGCTGAAGGCAAGCCAATTGTGGTGTTGATCAATGGCGGCTCGGCCTCGGCATCCGAGATTGTGGCCGGTGCATTGCAGGATCATCGCCGCGCTATCGTTGTGGGCACCAAGAGCTTCGGCAAGGGATCCGTACAGACGGTCATGCCGTTGCGTGGTGACGGCGCCATGCGCTTGACCACATCGCGCTATTACACTCCGTCAGGACGATCAATCCAAGCCCTTGGCGTCAGCCCGGACATCATTGTTGAACAACCTCGCCCTGCACCTGCGGAAGAAGAGGAAGAGAACAACGGACGTACCCGGTCCGAAGCTGACCTGCGCGGCAGTCTGAACAATGACAGCCTGAGCGAGGATGAAATCCGCCAGATCGAGGAAGATCGCGCAAGGGCCGAAGCAACCGCTGAGCTGCGGAAAGAGGATTATCAACTGGCATACGCCATAGACATCCTCAAAGGCCTGTCAGCGTTCACCCCACACGGGCCGTCCCAATAATCAAACAAATGGGCCGCGTACAACGCGGCCCATTTGTTTCTGTCTCGTAAGATTTTTGTCATCCAGCAGCGCAATCCGAATGCGACGCGCAGAGTGCGCATAACTGAATGGATGATCCGATTTCGCAAGCGTTTCAGCCGTCTCCGCGACTTACCCTTCGGAAAGCGCGTTTCAGCATATCCAACTCTGCGCGCAAAAGGTCCACTTCCGCCCTGAGATCATCGGCGGCTGGCTCTCCTGCTATTATGGAGAAACTCCCAAGTTTCTCGACACTGCCTGCGTCGACTATGACGAAGCTGTGCACGCCTTCGGACAGGGCTGTGACGGGTACCGGAACATATAGATCCCATCCGTTGTCTGCGGGCGAAAGCTCAACACCCTCCAGAGGTTTCCCGAGATATCTAACCTCCAATCCCGGTTTCTGTTCGGCTTCAACATGGCCGTGCCAAATACCGCTTTCGAACCGAATGAAGGTCAGGGATGGTTGTGTCATCTTTGATTGTCTCACAAGTCGGCGCGATGGAAGCGGCAAAACGTAAGGTCTCGTACACTCATACGGTTCATTTCCGGCTTCTCAAAAATAAGATCCAGCCAGATCTTTTCGATCCGACGTTCATTCAGGGGCAAGTGAGCCAGGTCAAACTCAACTGCGTTCACGGTGTCAGAAGGGTCTAGCTGCCGCAAAACCTGTTCCATGTTAGGGCCGTGCTGAACATTGAGGCGTGCAAACACGCCCGACGGTTTTTCGCAGTCAATCAGGGTTTCCAACCTGATCAGATGCTCTCGTGTCAGATCGCGAGCGACCTCACGCGGCAAGTCGATTGATACCGATAGGAACGAGCCCGCGAAACCAAAGATCTCGATCTCCAGGCTGAACGGGGCCAGATCACTTGCCCCCCGGTTGCGGATTTGCCGTACGACGATTTCGGTCAATGGGCAGTCGTGAAACAAGCTGACCTGATCGTCCATGACCGTTTTGCGGGGAGCAGAGGCCATTCCGGATTGCAACAACGGCGCGCGCCACAGGCCGGGCCGCCAGCTCCAGTCGGTGCCGACAGGCCGGTGAAACTGAGTTGATCCTATTTTTGGGCGTAGCAAGCGCGCATCCGCCAGTTGGATCAGGCGATCCAGTTGCCCACGCAGACTGCGTGCCTGATCGCGTTTCAACCGCAACTCGGCCTGCGCCGAATCTGGCGCCTGCCGCACGGCCCGGCGCCAGCGGCCGAGCGTCCTGCGATGAATATAGCGATCCAGAATCCTGCGCATGGTCTCTTCGTCCGATAATGTCCTTCTTTAGTCAAAGAAATGAGTAGGAATAAACCCGCAATCACAAAAACACTACTTGAGCGCTACGTTTTCTGGTTGGTGGCTAAGCGTAAAAAAGATAGGTGCCGGATTTGGAGCCTGACCCCGTCAATTCTTGCAATACGTCGGGTCAATGCTTACCGTCTGTTTCCTGAAAATGGGTTACCCCTGAACAGCCATACTTCAGTTCAGCTATCGATAAGGCCAGGCTATGGAGCCCACATTATTTTCTTTTATTTGGAAGCATTCAAAAAAGCAGCAACTTGTCCTGTTGCTGTTAACGGTCCTGTCCTTCCCGTTTCTATATGCGTCGCTGGAGCTACCTAAACAAATCATCAACGATGCCATCGGTGCGCCGGGCGACACGGTGACAATCTGGGGCTTCACAGTGTCTCAGGTTCAGTACCTGATGATACTGTGCTTTGCATTTCTGGCTACTGTGATTGCCAGCGGATTGATGAAGATGCGCATCAACACGATGAAAGGCATCTTGTCTGAACGAATGCTGCGCCGTCTGCGCTTTACGTTGATTCAACGCACAATGCGCTTTCCGAAATCCTATTTTGCAACCACCAGCCAAGGAGAGCTGGTCTCGATGATCACATCCGAGGCCGAGCCGATGGGCGGCCTGATGGGGGATGCGATTGCGCAACCGGTGTTTCAGTTCGGTCAGATGATGACAATCGTCACCTTTCTGTTCATGCAAAGCATCTGGTTCGGTTTGGCAAGCATCGCGCTG
>NZ_JBXWSG010000057.1:0-23723 GCF_059613305.1 Ruegeria sp. BHSB056
GATCGAATGGCGTGCCCAATGTCGTCAGGTCGAAGATATATTGCCGCGCCTCGCGTGTGACCAGATCAGCAACAGCCGGAACGACTATGCCCGCGCCAGCCTTGACGGTGTCCAGGCTGTGGCTTTCCGGGCTGTCAGACAAATCCATTGCTGCGGCCACACCGCCTTGTGCCCAAGAGGAACTAGCACCTTCACCCAAAACATCCGGTGAAATCACAACCACTGCCCGCGGCGCGAGCTTTAGTGCTGCATAAAGCGCACCAATGCCAGCCCCCACAATAATAACGCGATCCGTGGTGACTTTGGTCATTTCAGATCAAATGCCGAGCGTGCGGGACAGATCGATCATCGCCTGTACGGATTTGCGCGCCTTTTCAGCCACATCTTCGGCTACCTCGACCTGCCCTTCCATCGTGTGCAGGGCGTAGAGGATTTTTTCAAGCGTGATCTTCTTCATATACGGGCACATGTTGCATGGCCCGACAAATTCGACCTCGGGCAATTCATCGGCAATGTTGGATGCCATCGAACACTCGGTGATCAGCATCGCCTTTTTCGGCTTTTCATCATGCACGTATTTGATGATGCCGCTGGTCGAGCCGGAATAGTCTGCCTCGGCCACCACATCCGGCGGGCATTCAGGATGCGCAATCAGCCGTGTTCCCGGGTTCCATTCTCGGAAGTCGCGCAGGTCCTGTGCCGTGTATTGTTCGTGCACGATGCAAGAGCCAGGCCAATACACCACATTCTTGTGGCTTTGATTGGCAACATTCTGCGCCAGATACTGATCCGGTGTCATGATGACCGTATCACTTTCCATGGCGTTCACGATCTGAAGTGCGTTCGAAGAGGTGCAGCAGATATCCGAGGCTGCTTTAACCTCGGCAGTGGTGTTTACATAGGACACAACCGGCGCGCCGGGGTATTTGGCACGCATTTCGTCGATTCCCTCAGCGGTGATCGATTCTGCCAATGAACAACCGGCTTCCATGTCGGGCATCAGAACAGTCTTCTGAGGGCTGAGGATTTTCGATGTCTCGGCCATGAAATGAACACCGGCCTGAACGATCACATCTTCTTCGACCTCACTGGCCTTGATCGCAAGCTGTAAACTGTCTCCAACGAAATCGGACACGCCATGAAAAATCTCGGGTGTCATGTAATTGTGCCCAAGGATCACTGCGTTACGCTCTTTCTTGAGCGTATTGATGGCCCGCACGTATGGCGCGTAGATTGCCCAATCTGGTGGGCTGACCACACGATCCATGCGGGCAAACGTGTCTTTCATCTCATTGGCCAGAGTGGCCGATGGAGCAAGGTCATAAACGTCCGAAATCACCGAGCGGACATGTGCAATATCGAGCAACGGGTAGCCACCTTTGTCAGTTGCCTTCAACCCCTCGGGGCTGTTGAACGGCTTAGCCCTAGCGGAAACAGTACCGGTTCGAAACCGGAAAATGTGACGTTAGCGCTAAGGCAAACCGACAAAACAAAGGTTCGCGTGGTAATCAGCCCAAAATGCCCGGCAATCGCAGACCATGTTCACGAGCGCAGGCTTTTGCATCCTCGTACCCGGCATCCGCATGACGCCAGACACCTGACGCGGGATCATTCCAGAGCACCCGTTCCAGCCGCTTGGCGGCGGCATCGGTTCCGTCTGCGCAGATTACGACGCCTGCATGCTGGCTGAAGCCCATACCAACCCCGCCGCCATGATGCAGCGAAACCCACGTTGCACCCGAGGCCGTATTGACAAGCGCATTTAGCAGCGGCCAGTCCGAAACAGCGTCCGAACCGTCCCTCATCGCCTCGGTCTCGCGGTTGGGGGAAGCGACAGAACCACTGTCGAGATGGTCTCGACCGATGACGACCGGAGCTTTCAATTCGCCGTTTCTAACCATCTCGTTGAACGCCAGCCCAGCCTTGTGGCGATCTCCTAGCCCAATCCAACAAATCCGCGCCGGCAAGCCCTGAAATTCAATACGCTCCTGCGCCATGTCCAACCAGTTGTGCAGATGGGTATTGTCGGGGAACAGTTCCTTCATCTTGGCGTCAGTCTTGTAGATATCTTCAGGGTCGCCGGACAACGCGCACCAGCGGAAGGGTCCGATACCCCGACAAAACAGCGGGCGAATATAGGCGGGCACGAAGCCGGGGAAGGCAAAAGCGTTCTCCAACCCTTCATCCTGCGCCACCTGTCGGATGTTGTTACCGTAATCTAACGTCGGCACGCCCGCGTTCCAGAAGTCCACCATTGCAGCGACGTGCTGCTTCATCGAAGCACGTGCAGCCTTTTCGACCGCCTTTGGGTCACTTTCGCGCTTGTCTTTCCACTGCGCCATGGTCCAACCAAGCGGCAGGTAGCCATTTACCGGATCGTGGGCACTGGTCTGATCCGTAACAATATCGGGGCGCATCCCGCCAGCTTGCATCCGAGCGTAAATTTCCGGGAAGATTTCAGCGGCATTTCCCAACAGACCAACGGATTTCGCTTCGCCCGCCTTGGTCCAGCGATCAATCATTGCCAGGGCCTCGTCCAGCGTCTCGGCTTTTTCGTCCAGGTATTTTGTACGCAACCGAAAGTCGATGCTGTCCGGGTTGCATTCCACGGCCAGACAACAAGCCCCTGCAAAGACAGCGGCCAGAGGCTGCGCGCCGCCCATTCCACCCAGTCCCCCGGTCAGGATCCACTTACCTGACAGGTCACCGCCATAGTGCTGACGCCCGGCCTCGGCAAAAGTTTCATAAGTGCCCTGCACGATGCCCTGTGTGCCAATATAAATCCACGAGCCGGCAGTCATCTGGCCGTACATCATCAGACCTTTCTTATCGAGCTCGTTGAAGTGGTCCCAATTGGCCCAGTGCGGCACAAGGTTCGAGTTTGCGATCAATACGCGGGGTGCATCGCTATGGGTGCGGACAATGGCAATCGGCTTTCCGGACTGCACCACCAGCGTTTCATCCTCTTCCAGATCCTTCAGGCTGGCAACGATGGTGTCAAAATCCTTCCACGTCCGCGCCGCGCGGCCAATCCCGCCATAGACCACCAGTTCATGCGGGTTTTCGGCCACGTCAGGATGCAGGTTATTCATCATCATCCGCAACGGCGCTTCGGTCATCCAGCTTTTGGCGTTCAGTTCAGGTCCGGTGGGCGGAAAGATGTCACGGGTGTTTTTGCGAGGATCGGTCATCGGGCAAGCTCCAATGCTGTGTCGTTGAGGACGTCTATAATATCTTTCAACCAACGCCGGAGACGGTTGGCTTTGGCGGTGTCAAAAGTCCAAGGTGGTGTTTCTGTGGTCAGGTAGGTCGACTGCGCCAGCTCCATCTGGATCGCGTGTATACCGTTATCCGGGCGTCCGTAGTGGCGTGTCGTCCACCCGCCTTTGAAGCGCCCGTTCAAAACGGTGCTGTAAGGGGATGAAGCGGCGAACTCATGTGCAATTGTTTCGATTTCCGATGCGCAGGTCATCCCGTTATTTGTACCAATGTTCATGTCGGGCAAAACGCCATCGAACAGAAAGGGAATGCGGCTGCGGATTGAGTGGCAATCATACAGCACAGCGATTCCGTGGATCGCCTTCACCCTCTCCAGTTCGGCCAGCAAAGCGGCGTGATATGGCGCATGAAATGCGTCACGCCGTTCAATGATATCTTTTTCAGTTGGAGGGATGTCCCAGATGTCCTGCCCGTCGAAATCCGTCAGCGGCACCAGGGTCGTCGTGTTCTGTCCAGGGTAAAGGGAAGTACCGCCTGGGTCACGGTTGGCGTCGATCACATAGCGATGAAAAGTGGCCCGGACCGTGGTAGCACCGGGCAAAAGCCCGTCGTACAGCATGTGGATGTGCCAATCCGTATCTGCCAGCGCCCGACCCCGTGCGTTCAGTTTGGCATCAATCGCCGCAGGCACATAGGTGCCCGTGTGAGGCAGCCCCAAAACAATTGGACTATCGCCCTGAACTACTTCGACTGGATCAGTCATGCGCCAAGCTCCGGCATGGCGACACCGGCGCCATCGGAAATCTCACCGCTTGCAATAAGGGCCGAGGCTGCTTCGATGTCATTTGCCATGTACCTGTCATCTTCCAACGCCGGTACAACAGCACGCAGACGCGCCATGACACCTTGAAGGCTTTCACTGGTTGGCAGCGGCGCGCGATATTCAACCCCTTGCGTTGCGCACAGCAACTCGACCCCCAGGATACGTTCCAGATTGGTCACCATTTGCCCCAGCCGCCGCGCGCCATGGGCGGCCATTGACACGTGATCTTCCTGATTGGCCGAAGTCGGTGTTGAATCCGTGACGCAAGGATTGGCCAGATGCTTGTTTTCGCTCATCAGTGCGGCTGTCGTGACTTCGGCAATCATCAGGCCAGAGTTCAAACCGGGGTTGGGTGTCAAAAACGGAGGCAAATCAAAGCTGAGCACCGGATCGACGATCAGCGCGATACGCCGCTGCGCAATCGCCCCGATCTCGGCCACTGCCAAAGCAATCATGTCGGCGGCAAACCCGACCGGTTCTGCATGAAAGTTTCCGCCTGATACGATCAACCCGGCATCGGCCAGAACCAGAGGGTTATCGGTGGCGGCGTTAGCCTCGGTTTCTAGCGTCACTGAAGCCTGACGCAGCACATCCATCGCGGCACCAACAACCTGTGGTTGGCAGCGGATGCAGTACGGGTCCTGAACCCGCGTATCACCGTCCCGGTGGCTTTCGCGAATGACGGACCCAGCCAGTAGCGCGCGCATGGTTGCGCCCGCTTCGATCTGGCCCCGGTGACCACGCAAGGCGTGGATTTCGGGTTGCAAAGGTGCGGTAGACCCCATGATCGCATCAGTTGTCAGGGCTGAGATGACCAAGGCGCTTTGCGCCGCCCGCCAAGCGCCGAAAAGCCCCGCCAGCGCATATGCCGTTGAAAACTGAGTACCGTTGATCAGCGCCAGACCTTCTTTGGGACCAAGTTCGACCGGGGTCAAACCTGCCGCTGTCAGTGCATCGCCGCCAGACATAACGGTACCGCCAAACTCAGCCTCGCCCTCGCCCATCATGACGGCTGCCATGTGCGAAAGCGGTGCCAAATCACCCGAAGCGCCAACAGACCCTTGTGCCGGGATCACCGGTGTCACGCCTGCGGCAAGCATCGCTTCCAGCAGGTCAATCAGTTCCAACCGCACACCCGACGCGCCACGTCCGAGGCTGAGCAGTTTGAGCACCATCATGAGCCGCGCAACTGCACGCGGGATCGCTGGTCCGACGCCACAGCAATGGGACAGGATCAGGTTGCGCTGCAGCGTCGCGGTATCCTCGGCCGCGATCTTGACGCTTGCCAGTTTTCCAAAACCCGTATTGACCCCGTAAACGGCGGCTTCGCCAGTCGCCGCCTCAACGATGCAAGCGTGCGCCGCAGCTATGGCAGACCTGCAATCCGGGTTCAGTCGAACGGCGCATTCTTGGCGAAAAACCTGTTCCAGATGCGCCAGAGACACAGCGCCGGGAGTTAACGTCAGAGTGGTCAAAATGCACCTCCGAATATGCGGGCGTGAAGCGGATAAAAACCGATGCGGTAGGCAAGCTCGGCCGGGTGAGTGACATTCCAGACAGCCAGATCCGCCCGCAGGCCCTGAACGATACTACCGCAGTCTCTCAGGCCCAGGGCACGCGCGGCATTCACGGTGACACCTTTCAACGCTTCCTCGGGTGTCATTCGAAACAAGGTGCACCCCATGTTCATCGCAAGCAGAAGCGACGTCATCGGAGCCGAGCCCGGATTGCAGTCGGTCGCAAGGGCCATTGACACATCGTACTTGCGCAACAGATCAATTGGCGGTTGTTGTGTCTCGCGCAGGGTATAGAAAGCCCCGGGCAGAATCACAGCCACCGTGCCTGCCGCTTCCATGGCTTTGACACCGCTTTCGTCCAGATACTCAATGTGGTCGGCAGAAAGCGCGCCATAGCGTGCGGCAAGTTTCGCACCACCCAGGTTGGACAGTTGTTCAGCATGCAGTTTGACCGGCAGTCCTAGTTCCTTGGCAACGTCAAACAGTGGCACCAGTTGGTCGGGCAGGAAGGCAATCCCTTCGCAAAAGGCGTCCACTGCGTCAACCAAACCCTCGGCATGAGCCGCGCGGAGGGTCGGAATGCAGACTTCGTCGATATAAGCCTCGGGCCGGTCTTTGTACTCGGCGGGCACAGCATGAGCGCCCAGAAAGCTGGTTACAATGCGCACCGGGCGGCTTTCCTGCAAGGCCCGCGCGGTGCGCAGCATGGTCAGCTCAGTTTCACGATCAAGCCCATAGCCCGATTTGACCTCGATCACCGAAACCCCTTCGGCGATCATCGCGTCCACGCGCGGCAGGGCCTGCGCAATCAAATCCTCTTTACTGGCCGCACGCGTGGCTTTCACGGTCGAAACAATACCTCCGCCCGCGCGGGCCACCTCTTCATAGCTGGCACCGTTAAGGCGCATCTCAAACTCAGCCGCGCGGTGGCCGCCATGCACTACATGGGTATGGCAATCGATCAGAGCCGGCGTCACCAGCCGCCCGTCCAGCGAGGTTTGAGAGAACGTCGCGTATTCTTCCGGCAACTGCGTCTTCGGACCGACCCATGCAATCTGGCCCCCACGCACGGCAATCTCAGCATCTTCGATCAATCCGTATGCATTCGCACCAACCATGGTGGCAGCGTGCAGATCTGTGAACAGTTGATCGTGGGTTTGCATTCGAATCCCTCTTCGGTGCAATTCTCTCTTTTCTGGTACAGGTCTTTATGTCATATGTCTATTCATAAAACCGGAGGTAGGGATGACGGTCATTTTTGCAAAACGGGCCTATCTGGCAGCCGGCTGGGCAGAGAATCTACGACTCGAGATCAAAAATGGTCGTATTGCCCGTCTGACACCCGACGCGGTCGCGCAATTCGGCGACACCTGCGTTGACACTCTACTGCCCGCTTTGGCCAACCTTCACAGCCATGCCTTTCAGCGTGCCATGGCGGGAATGACCGAATATCGGCAGGCTGGCCGTGACAGTTTCTGGACTTGGCGTGATCTGATGTATCGCTTCACAGCCCGCCTGAACCCCGAACACATTCAGGCCATCGCTGCGCAAGTCTATGTCGAGATGCAGGAGGCCGGGTACGCCTCGGTTGGGGAATTCCATTATCTGCACCACCAACCGAACGGGCAACCCTATGACAGGCTTTGCGAACTCAGCGACCGGATCATGGCCGCTGCTGCTGAGACCGGAATTGGCCTGACCCATCTGCCCGTGCTCTACAGCTATGCAGGAGTTGGGGAAAAACCACTGGAGGCGGGGCAGCGACGCTTTGGCAATGATGTGGACCGTTTTTGCGAACTTGTCGCGCAGGCGCGGGGTGCGCTCGGCAATCTTCCTGACGACTGTCGCGTCGGCATCGCGCCACATTCCCTACGCGCCACCTGTCCGCGCGATCTGGCGCAGGTGGTGGCATCACAAAGTTCCGGTCCAATCCATATTCACATTGCCGAACAACCCAGAGAGGTTGAGGAAGTGCAGGCTGGCCTTGGCGCGCGTCCGGTCGAATGGCTGCTGGATAATGCCCCGGTTGAGTCCAACTGGTGCCTGATCCACGCAACCCATATGACCGACGAAGAGACTTGCGCAATGGCCCGCAGCAAAGCGGTTGCCGGTCTGTGCCCGGTGACAGAAGCCAACCTGGGCGACGGGCCTTTCAACGGCCCTGTCTATCTGAATGCAGGCGGCGCTTTTGGCGTGGGATCGGACTCCAACGTGTTGATTTCCATGACCGAAGAGCTCCGCACACTCGAATACTCGCAACGACTGCGCGACCTGTCACGTAACGTGCTGGTGATTGGCGAAGGCTCTGCCGGACAAACCCTTTATCGCGGCGCAGCTATTGGCGGTGCGCAGGCGCTAGGCCGCAACGCGGGGCAAATTACCAAAGGAATGCTGGCCGATCTCGTCGCCATCGACAATCAGGCCCCTGCCCTTTGCGCACTACAACCTCACCAACTGCTGGATGGTCTAGTCTTTGCCGCCAAAGATAATGTCGTAACTGATCTTTGGTCCGCAGGCAGACACCAGGTTCAAAACGGACATCACGTCCTGCGGGACAAGGTCACGCGTAACTACAAAGGGGCAATAAGTGAGCTTCTGGCTGAGCTTTAGCTAGGGATCTTATTGAAACACACGCGAAGGATCTTAGCGCCTGCAGCAGGACTGACCGTAACAGCGGCGTTCAGCGTCATTGCGTCTCCGGCAACCAGCGGCGTGTTGTCTGACATGTGGGCCATTCCCGAGGCGACAAAGACAAACTCGCCCGCTGTCGCTTCAAATTCCTGATCATTTGCAAAAACGTTCACCACAACAACGACCTTTGAATCGTAGATCACATTGAATGCACGACACGGCCCGCCCAACAGCCGCGCATTCAGCGCGAGCGCCCCGTCGAACGAAACCGGCAGGAATGGCCGCGCTGGTAAAACACCACTATCACCGAGCAAATCAAGCCCGGTCCCTTCGATGATCGTGTGTACGCGCGACATCCCCGGAAATCGGGAAAATGGCCCATCCTGATCGATCCGGGCCACACTGATACGCCAGACGACATGTTTACCGACCCGCTTCGCGGCAAGTTCGGTTGTTACCCCGCCACCATTGGCCCATAGCGTAACCGCACAATCCTGCAATCTGATAAGGTTCTGGGTCAAATTCTTTGCATCTCACCGTTAACCTAGACATAATATGAATAAGTTCGAAAATATAGTGAGCACAATGTGAACGAGCAAAAAAACGTCGGCTTCCAGGATATCCGCGATGAAGTTCTAAATCGCATCCAGACCAGAATTTGGCCGCAAGGCAGCCTGCTGCCCACCGAACTGGAGCTTGCCGCCGAGTTCGGCTGCGCCCGCGCGACTGTCAATCGAGCTCTGCGTGAACTTTCTGATCAGGGCATTGTAACACGCAAACGCAAAGGCGGCACACGTGTGGTTACAACACCGGTCAAACAGGCCAGATTGCCGATTGCGGTAGTCCGTCAAACCATTGAAGATATGAATGCAGAATACCGGTATGCGTTGGTCAGCCGTACACTTATTGATTGCCCGGCATGGCTACAAGCCAAACTCGGGCTGCCCGAGGGTACGCAAATTCTGCATTTGCGCTGTATGCACCATGCAGACAATCGCCCCTTCCAGTACGAGGAACGATGGATCAATACAGCCGCGGTACCGCACGTCATGGATGAAGACTTTCTGACCACCGGTCCAAACGAATGGTTGCTGGCCGAGGTTCCTTTTTCGAACGCGGAAATTGCATTCTCAGCTGTTCCGGCAACCGGTCCGCTTCAGGACTTTCTTTCTGTTCCGCCCGGAACACCTTTGTTCCAGTTGGAGCGGACAACGTGGTTTCGCAATACCCCAGTCACTTTCGTACGAATGACCTTTCATCAGGGTTATCAAATGCGGACTACGTACTGAGGCTTTTCCGCTATTGGTGGTCCTGCCGAAAGCCAAATCTCGACCCGCTACTCCGCTTGTCTCAAATAGGCACTACATCATGTGCATGTGCATTCGGGTGGCCAAATTGCCAAGAACCCAGACGGTGCCAAGGATCATTATCATCAGAACCAGTGTCGAAAACAGAACTAGGTGCAGATCTTCACGGCTGCTGCGCCGACGGTCGATATGCAGGAAGTAGACAAGCTGCAGCACAAGCTGTGCCAATCCAAGCAACCCGATGGTCAGGTAAACACCAACCGTTTCAATCCCATAAACCTGTGCCACGCCAAACATTGCCAAGGTCAGCAACAGCGAGCCACCGTACCCGATCACATAGCGCCGACGCTCGCGACGATGCATTTCAGAGCGCTTATCCATAGGTCAGACCTCCGAAATACACGATGGTAATGATCCCAATCCAGATCAGATCGAGAAAATGCCAGAACAACGCCAGCCGCACAACGCGCGAGATAACCACATCCGTCATGCCCTTGACGCGCAGCTGGATACCCAAAACGATCAGCCAAAGGCATCCAGTCGCAACGTGCAGACCATGAAGCGGGACCAACCCAAAAAAGGCTGACAGAAAACCGCTGCGCTGCGGAATGCCACCTTCTTCCGCCATGGCCATGAAGTCACGCACTTCCAGCACCAGAAAACTAAGGCCCAGAACAAGCGTGACGCCAAACCATAAGACAATGCGACCGCGCGGCAGATTGTACTTCAGCGCCAGCATCGCAAGACCGACTGTCAGGCTGCTGGTCAGCAGTATCAGGGTTTGCGCAAAGACACTTTTCAGATCAAACAGCTCGTGCGGGCCGGGGCCACCTGCCTGCGCATCGATCATCGTTATGTAAATCGCAAACATCAGGCCGAAATAGACCAGATCGCTCATCAAGAAGACCCAGAACCCAAAGGTGACAACCTCGGCCGCCTTGTGGGCGCTGGCGTGATGTTCCCCTAGATTGATACCGGGATAGCTGTGTGTCGGCGCGCGCTTCATGTCGCCACCTCCAGATCCGGGCGGGCAAGGCCGCGGTTTTCCGGAGAAGTTTCAAAGTCGCGATCAACTGCGGCTTCACTGTGGACCAACGCCAGCCAGGCTTCGTAATCCCTTCGCACCTCTTCCGCGGGGATGGTGAGTTCTGTACTGTCATCGAATGTCCAGATGATCACCGCAAGGATCATCAAAACCGTCATTATCGCTGCAAGCCACCAGATCCACCAGACCAGCGCAAACATCCATATGCCGCTGAGAACACACAGGACAAAGCCAATTCCCGTGTTTCGGGGCAGTTCGATATCTTCATAAGCGTCTGGTGTTGGATAGGCCGTTCCTTTTGCCTTCTGTGCCGTGAATTCATCCCGATCCGTAACCTTGGGGATGATCGCAAAGTTGTAAGCCGGAGGCGGTGAAGGGATAGACCATTCCAATGTGCGACCATCCCAGGGATCCCCAACAGGAACGCGGGTTTGGTCGCGGTCACGAATGCTGACCCATAGCTGGATCAGGACCGAGAACAATCCACAGGTAATAACTATCGCTCCGATGATGGCCACGATCATGAAAGGGTGGAAAGACGGATCGCTATAGCTGAAAGAGCGGCGTGGCATGCCCAACAGCCCGACGAAATAGAGCGGCATGAATGTCAGCAAAAAACCCCCGGTCCAGCAAAAGACAGAAACCCGGCCCCAGAATTCGTTCAGTCGGAATCCAAAGGCCTTGGGGAACCAGTAATTGTATGCCGCCAACAATCCGAACAACACGCCAGGCAATAACGCGTTGTGGAAGTGAGCCACCAAAAACAGCGTATTGTGAACCTGGTAATCTACGGTTGGGTTTGCCAGGATCACGCCGCTCAGCCCACCGATGGCAAACAGCATCAAAAATGACAGCCCATAGAGCATCGGCACCGAGAACCGAATGCGCCCCCGCCACAACGTCGCCATCCAGTCATAGACTTTCACGCCGGTTGGGATGGCAATCAACATGGTCGCAATGCCAAACACCGCGTTGATCAGCGCGCTTTGACCCATGGTAAAAAAGTGGTGCAGCCAGACCGTGAACGACAACACTGCGATCGACATGGTCGCAATAACAAGCGAGTTGTAGCCATAAAGCCGTTTGGCCGAGAAGGTCGCAAACACCTCGGAATAGATGCCATAAGCAGGCAAAACCAGTAGGTAAACCTCGGGGTGGCCGAACAGCCAAAACAGATTGGCATAGTTCATCATGTTGCCACCGAGGTCGTTCGTGAAAAAGTGGAAATCAAGATAGCGATCAGCGGCAAGCATCAGCGCGGCGACACCCAAAGGCGGCATGGCAAAGACGATCAAGATCGAACTGCAAATGATTGTCCAGCAATACATGGGCAGCCGCATGAACGTCATGCCCGGAGCGCGCAACTTGTAGATCGTAACGGCAAAATTGATACCGGTCAGCGAGGTGCCAATGCCCGAAACTACGATGGCCCAGATCCAGTAATCCGGCCCAACGCCGGGATTGAACGCCGCGCCGGTATACGGTGGATAGGCTGTCCAGCCGCCGGTCGAAAACTCTCCAACCACCAGCGACACCATCAGCATCATGCCTGCTGAAACCGTAAGACCCAGACTGATCTGGTTTAGTCGCGGGAACGCCACATCACGCGCGCCGATCATCAGCGGGACAATGTAATTCGCAACACCAAAGACAAAGGGAACGGCAACAAAGAAGACCATGATTGTGCCGTGGGTGCTGAAAAGTTCGGCAAAATGTTCCGCTTCGAGGAAGCCGTTGCCGGGCCCGGACGCCTGCTGCGCGCGCATGACAACGCCTTCAAGGACTCCGCGTGCCAGCATCACGATGGCAAAGACGATATACATGATACCGATCTTCTTGTGATCGACGCTAGTCAGCCAATCGCGCCACAGGGGTGTCCACAGACGAAACCAGCTCAACAATCCTACGACAACCACAACGCCAAAAATCACAACAGCTGCGGCTGTATTGGCCACGATCTCATTTGTATTTGGGTTCTGGATCAACCCGGCAATCGGAAAAGCATCCCAATTCAGGCGCCCGAAGAAACCTGTCTCGGTCGGTGTCATTTTTGCGCCTCCTGCCCAAATGATGCAGTTCCAGGCTGTAGATCGATGGGCAGCGGCTGACCGCTGTGGTAACGGCTCAGGATATTCCGGAACAGGTCGTCTTCTATTGTGAAGTAGAGCGCATCATCCGGCATCCGAGATGTTCCCAAAGCGGACTGAACCTCATCCCTGTCGGTCCGCATGGCCAGTTTCCGATAAGTTGCCGCATCGAGTTGGATGCTGTTGTTACGCACTTCTTCGACCCAAGTGTCGAAATCCTCACCACTCATTGCGATGGTGCGGAACTTCTGCTTGGTAAAGCCCCGTCCGTTGTACTGAGTGTTTTCACCTTGCATCACTTCCGGCGCATCCGCGACAAGATGTAACTGGGTGGTCATGCCCGGCATCGCATAAATCTGTCCAGCCAGCGCAGGTATTATAAACGACTGCATCACGGTATCGGTTGTCAACGTCAATGCAACTTGCCGCTTTGTCGGAATTCCGAACTCTCCCACAGTGGCGATCCTGAGATCGGGGTACAGAAACAGCCATTTCCAATCCAGACCGACAACCTGAACCCGCAGCGCCGGGTCTTCACCAAACTGTGCCGAATACGGGTCAAGCCGATGCGTCGCCTTCCAAAGATAAAAAGACAGCAGGGCCACGATTATGACAGGTACGCCCCACATGACAAATTCCAGCTTGGCCGAGAAATCCCAATCCGGTGCGTAAGGCGCAATGCGGTTGCTTCGGCGGCGATACCGAAATGCTATTACAGGGACCAGCACCAAAACCGGGATAACGGCCAGCAGGATCAATGCGGTCGCCCGAAGCAAATGCGTTTTCTGAACTGCCGCTATCGGGCCTTGCGGGTCCAAAAAGCTGTCGCTGGCCAAAGCTGGTTGCACCGAAGCGATCAACAGGAACACAGCGGCAAGCCTGAGCAAGGATGGATTGGACGAAACGACTTGTGCCACAGCTGACTGTCCTCTCCTCATCTCGATCCCATCCAACTATCGGCAAGTGGGTGAATTTTCTCAAGAGTTATTCCGAACCGGGGATTGCCATCCTCAACTTTCTTTCAACTTTGGGTGTAAACGGCGACGGGTCGCGCGGCATCTTCCCGTTGACTTGCAAGGCCAGTCGGGACAGATAAATCGTCAATGCGTACTTTGCTGTTCACTTTAGGATTGATCCTTCTGTCCCAGACCACACTGGCACAGGATCGTGCAGCAATTGAACGCCAGTTTCAGTCGTGGTTGACGGAGACGATCTGGCCACAGGCGCAGGCCAAAGGTGTTTCGCGCAACACACTGCAACAGGCGTTTTCCGGTGTTACTCTGAACTGGGACCTGCCTGACCTTGTTCCGCCCGGACAAAAACACAAAACCCCCAAGGCGCAAAAACAAGCCGAATTTGGTGCGCCCAGCCGGTATTTCAATCCGGGGTCAATTCAGGGTGCAACGTCTGTCGGGCGCAGGATGGCGAAGCAACACTCTGCGATTCTTGCGAAAGTCGAAAACAATACAGGTGTTCCTGCTCGTATCATTCTGGCAATCTGGGGCAGAGAAAGCGGTTATGGGCAGGTGCCAATCCGCCATGATGCGTTCAGGGTTCTGTCGACCAAGGCATTCATGAGCACACGCGCGGACTACTTCACGACCGAGCTTATCGCAGCTCTGCAAATCGCGGAAGCAGGGCCCCTGCCAGCCCGGCAAATGAAAAGCAGTTGGGCAGGCGCGTTAGGACAACCCCAATTCATGCCATCTAGCTATTTGGCATACGCCGCAGATGGCAACGGCGATGGACAGTTCGATATCTGGGGGTCATCCGATGATACAATCACATCGATTGGCAACTACCTGAAACAGCACGGCTGGGTCGCCGGGCGTGACTGGGGCTTCGAAGTGTCTGTGCCAGCAACCGTATCATGTGCATTGGAAGGACCTGATCAGGGGCGGTCAATCCAGCAATGGGAAGCGATGGGCATAAACCGGGTCTCGGGTAAACCTTATCCAGCTCACGAGCTGAAGGGTGCAGGTTACCTGATGATGCCGGCTGGACGATTTGGTCCTGCTTTTCTTGTCACTCCGAATTTTTACGTTCTTAAGGAATACAACAAAAGCGATCTGTACGCTTTGTTCGTGGGCCATGTCGGTGACAGAATCCAATTTGGAAGCGGCGATTTTAAAGGACAATGGGGCAAGGTCGGTGGCTTGTACCGTTCTGACATCGCAAAGATGCAGGGCGCGCTGGAAAGCTTGGGGTACGATGTCGGGGGCGTTGACGGTTTGCCAGGTTTCAAAACCCGCCGATCAATAGGCAGATGGCAGGAAGAGACTGGTCTTGCACCGACCTGTTTTCCTGAAATCTCGATGAAAACAAAACTGGCCCGATAAGGCACCAAGCAAGCACTAAACGGTCTCTGGTAACTTGCCTGAGCGTCTTACCGCCGGTCGCAACAGACCGTCATTAACATCAATCTTTGCGGTTACGATCATATTGTTGCTCAATCGAAAACTAACTTGATGCGTCAGACCATGTGTTTCCATGAAGCTCGGATTTTTGCCGACGGGTTGCGTGTGCCATTCAGACACGCCGCTTGCGACTAAGCGAGCCGTGTTAATTTCAAATGCACAGTCCTTGCCAACTGAGTTCTTTTTTGACCGCGCAGCCCAAAACTTCTCGTCATAACAAGGCGATATGCCCACCCAATGTAAGGTACGCGGGACTCCGTCCGGGAACTTTTTAAGTCAACTGACGCTGCTCCAAACGCATCAACTTTCCGTGATCGATAAATCGTCGCCAGATTTTTAGCACAGAGTTGTAACGGAAGGGTCTCTGGGAACTGTGGTTCAGGCCTTGTATACAGGAAACAATAGAGTCGGCTTTTGACTCATCTGGACCGAGATGGCACGAGTTGGTCAATTACAGTCGGCACACCGGGCATGATTGATTGACACGGTTTTGAAGACTAAGAGGACATTCCGGATGTTTTTTGCTTTTCCGGCCAAGTTTTGTTTTGAGAGGCACCATGACACGTAAAGTCACCAAAGCAGTTTTTCCAGTGGCGGGAATGGGAACCCGGTTTTTGCCGGCAACCAAATCCGTTCCGAAAGAGATCATGACGTTGGTGGATCGCCCGCTGGTGCAATATGCAATCGACGAAGCCCGCGCCGCTGGGATCAAAGAGTTCATCTTTGTGACGTCTCGCGGGAAATCCGCGCTTGAAGATTACTTTGACCATAACCTCGTCCTCGAACAGGAGCTAATGGCCAAAGGTAAAAACAAGCTTCTCGATATCCTGAACAAGACCAATATGGAAAGCGGCGCGATAGCCTATATCCGCCAACACAAAGCCTTGGGGTTGGGCCACGCCGTATGGTGCGCGCGCCGTTTGATAGGCGATGAACCTTTTGCCGTAATGCTGCCTGACGATGTGATTGCTGCAGATAAACCATGTTTGCAACAAATGGTTGAAGCCTATGAAGAAACAGGCGGCAACATGGTGGCAACGATGGAAGTTCCACCAGAAAAGACAAGTTCGTACGGCGTGCTGGATGTTGTCGACAGTATTGGCCCGGTCATTCCAGCCAAGGGTATGGTTGAAAAGCCTGAGCCGTCGAAAGCGCCATCCAATCTGGCAGTTATCGGTCGTTATATTCTCCGACCTTCCGTGTTGAACAACCTGAACGCAATGAAAACCGGAAGTGGTGGTGAAATCCAACTGACTGATGCAATCGCCGAGGATATCGCATCCGGTGTGCCTGTTTTTGGATACAAGTTCGACGGGCAGCGTTTCGACTGCGGCTCAAAATCCGGTTTTCTGCAAGCGACCGTTTCCTTTGCCCTTGCCCGTGACGACCTGCGTGATGACCTGAGCCAATATCTGAATGACATTGTGGCAACTGGAAAAGCGGCCCAGTAGCCACGGGATCTTTCAGTCTACAAAAATAATTGAACAATATCGTTGGTCATCAGCAATTCAGGGGCACGTGTATGAACAGTACGGTCTATCCAGTCATCCTGTGTGGTGGTTCAGGAACGCGTTTGTGGCCCCTGTCGCGCAAAAGCTATCCCAAGCAATTCGTTCCACTTGTCGGCAAAACCAGTCTTTTGCAAGATTGTGCTGACCGGATGTTGGGACCCTCTCATGCACCCTATGCCAAACCAATGGTTCTCACCAACGAAGCCTTTCGATTTATTGTCCCTGAACAGTTAACCACCGTGGGGATCGACCCCGGTCCAATCCTGATTGAGCCTGAAGGGCGCAACACGGCCCCTGCCGTACTGGCGGCGGCGCTCTACCTTGCCTCACGTGATCCGGATGCCATCATGCTGGTTGCACCTTCCGATCATGTGCTTCCAAACAAGGCGGCTTTTCATCAGGCCGTCGCCGAAGGCACGCGCGCAATTGCCGAACGAGGCGATCTGGTGACATTTGGCATCACGCCCACTCGGCCCGAAACCGGGTATGGCTACTTAAAGCTGAACGACGCCCCAGACGTGTCCGGAGGTGCAGTTCGCCTGGATCGTTTCGCGGAAAAACCGGATCTGGATGCGGCGCAGGCGATGGTGAAAGATGGCAGTTACCTGTGGAATTCCGGCATCTTCCTGTTTGCGGCACGTGACATCGTTGCCGCATATAAAAAATTCGCAAACACCCTTGTTGCACCTGTCCAAAAGGCCGTCGACAACGCAAAGACAGATTTGGGGTTCCTTAGATTGGATCCTTCGGCTTGGGCTGACGTCGATGACATCTCGATTGACTATGCGGTCATGGAAAAAGCTCCCAACCTCAGCGTGGTTCCGTATTCCGCTGGTTGGTCGGATGTTGGCAGTTGGACGGCTGTTCAAGAATTGTCAAACCCTGATGAAAACGGCATCGCGACAAATGGGGAAGTAACCACAATCGACTGCCGCAACGTTCTGATACGATCAGAATCGCCGGCTCAGGAAGTGGTGGCAATGGGGCTTGAGAACATTATCGCAGTTGCGATGCCGGATGCTGTGCTGGTTGCTACCATGGACAAAGCCCAGGAGGTCAAGCAGGCTGTCGCTGCCTTAAAGGCAAAAGGGGCCAAACAGGCAGATACGCTTCCGGTCGATCACCGCCCCTGGGGCTGGTTTGAGAGCCTCGTGATCGGTGACAGATTTCAGGTCAAACGAATCCATGTACATCCTGGCGCTTCGCTCAGCCTGCAGTCCCATCACCATCGGTCCGAGCATTGGATTGTGGTTGAGGGCACCGCCAAGGTCACAATCGATGATCAGGAACGGTTGGTTAGCGAAAATCAGTCCGTCTATATCCCGCTGGGTGCCGTGCACCGGATGGAGAACCCTGGCAAAGTGCCCATGGTTTTGATCGAAGTGCAGACCGGCACCTATTTAGGCGAAGATGACATCATTCGATATGAAGACATTTATGCCCGGGACTAAGCGGCGACATAGTTCTCCATAGGCCATACTCGGGTCGGCTTGTCCCCGGAGATACTTAGGTTAACAGATTATTTCCTGTGCGGTCGGCCAGGTCAGACGGGATTGACGCGCCTTACGGCAGGGTGGCGCGCAACCGACTTCCGGACCGACAGCCACAGGAGGACCCCCCCGTGTCAATGACCTCACCCAGATTGCGCCTGCCTTTTCTACAACCTTCGCAGGCTCAAAAACACGTTACTCACAATGAAGCACTGCGGCAGCTTGATCTGGTCGTGCAGCTGACAGTGCGAACGACCAATGCCAGCACTCCGCCCGTAGTCCCCGAGCAGGGCGATGTCTATGCTCTGGGCGTCACCCCCACTGGGGACTGGGCCGGACATGCAGGAGAGCTTGCCGCATGGCTGGACAACGCCTGGCATTTCTTGACCCCGTATGCGGGCTGGCGCGCCTGGGACGAGACCACTGGTGAACTGAAATTCTGGAATGGGTCTGATTGGCTACCCTTGCCCGTCAATACACAGAACCTGGACGGTATTGGGGTGGCAACAAGCTCAGACCTTACGAATCGCTTGTCTATCCGAAGCCCAGCCTCGCTTCTGAGCCATGAGGGCGGCGGGCATCAGCTGAAGATCAACAAGGCGGGTGCCAGCGATATGGCTTCGCTGGTGTTTCAGTCGAACTGGACCGGCCACGCTGAAATGGGGTTATCCGGAAGTACGAGGTTTTCAATCAAAGTGTCCCCAGACGGAGGATCCTGGACCGAAGCTTTGACTTTTGACCCCGCGACCGGAACAGCGGCTGGTGCAGCTGTCCAAGGCGATGCGACGGATACCACTCCGGGTCGACTTATGCGTGCAGACTACGGCTATGGGCCGGGCAACCTTCTGGGGGCGGTATCGGAAGTTGGCGGTACACCAACCGGTGCGGTTATAGAGCGCGGAAGTAATGCCAATGGCGATTTTACGCGTTTTGCCGATGGAACCCTGATCTGCACCGCCGCGTTGTTGCCTGTCGCTTGCACGACCGCTGAAGGCGCATTATTCGCAAGCGCTGCAATAACATGGGACTACCCAGCGCCGTTTTCCTCTGCGCCCAGCGTTAGTGGCAGCGCTGGAGCTAATAATCGTTTCATCGGGTTTGATGGGCCCGGAAACACTCAAGCCTCGTGCAAAGCTCTCTCCGCAACTTCGGATACAGCGGCTTTTTCACCAAGTGTCATCGCCATAGGGCGCTGGTTCTGAGTGCAGCTGCCGCCTGAACTGTGGTTCGGGCGGTTTTTTTGTGTAGTCGCCCCATTTCTTTAGCATTCGCCGATTCCATTGGACCCACCGAAGGCGCCGTACTCCGGGCGAAAAAGCAGGCAGCGCAACACCACACGCCTGATGGCTGTTTTACCAACAATCCATGCCCAGAATTGTATCGTTTCAGCTGACAATGACCGTGATTCAACAGGTTCTGCGCAGCACGACGGATTGAAAAAACTCTGTTCCTGCACTTATTGCCTCAAAAACAACAAGAAAACATGGGAACTTAGCAGCCATACCTGTAAATCATTGAAACCGGCGCTGGATTCTTCGATTGTGCCCGCGCCGTTGATAGTAATTGGTAAAAAAGGATTTGGCAGATGCGCATTGCAATGATCGGCACCGGGTATGTGGGCCTTGTGTCCGGCGTGTGTTTTTCGGACTTCGGTCATGATGTGATTTGCGTTGATAAGGCTGAGCAGAAAATCGATATGCTCAAAGCCGGACAGGTGCCTATTTATGAACCGGGTCTTGACGTGCTGATGGCGCGAAACGTCGCGGCTGGCCGCCTGAGCTTCACAACCGACCTTGCAGCCGCAGTGGACGGCGCGGACGCTGTCTTTATTGCTGTCGGAACGCCAACCCGGCGTGGAGACGGCCATGCGGATCTGACTTATGTGATGGCAGCGGCGGAAGAAATCGCTCAGGCTGTCACCGGGTATACCGTTATCGTCACAAAATCGACTGTGCCCGTCGGAACAAACAGGAATGTGTGGGAAACAGTCAAGGCCGCCAATCCCCAGGCCGAATTTGACGTGGCTTCGAACCCTGAATTCCTTCGCGAAGGCGCGGCAATCGACGATTTCATGCGCCCGGATCGCGTCGTGGTCGGCGTTGAAAATGACCGCGCGGCCGAAGTGATGGCAGAAATATACCGCCCTCTGTATCTGCGCGACTTCCCGATCCTGACCACCGATCTGGAAAGCGCGGAGATGATAAAATACGCCGCCAACGCGTTTTTGGCGACCAAGATCACCTTCATCAATGAAATCGCCGGGCTATGCGAAAAAGTTGGTGCGGATGTTAAAGAAGTCTCGCGTGGCATTGGCCTTGACGGGCGGATTGGCAACAAATTCCTGCATGCAGGGCCTGGCTACGGTGGTTCATGTTTTCCAAAAGACACGGCCGCGTTGGCCCGGATCGGGCAGGACCACGCGCATCCGATGCAGATCACCGAGACCGTCATCCGCGTGAATGACGAAATCAAGAAACGGATGATCGAGAAAATTCGTGACGCATGTGACGATCATTTCAACGGCAAAACCGTGGCGGTTCTGGGTGTCACGTTCAAACCCAATACGGACGATATGCGTGACGCGCCATCACTGTCCATCGTACCCGCCCTGATAGGCGGAGGCGCAAAGGTGCGCGTTGTTGACCCACAGGGAAAATCTGAAGGAGAGGCGCTTTTGCCTGGCGTCGAATGGTGCGACGATCCGTATGTCGCTGCGCGGGGCGCGGATGTTGTTGTGCTGCTGACGGAATGGAATGAATTCCGCGCGCTGAACCTTTCCGAAATTGCGGCGTCAATGAAATCAGCCAGGATGGTCGACCTGCGCAACATCTACTCGAAAACTACAGCGCTGAAATCGGGGTTTGAAACCTACGTCGGCGTTGGACGCTGAAAGCACCCGTCCTCGCAAGTAGTTGACGGATCATAGTGCGGCTGTCCAAACCCGGTAGCGGCCTTGTCCGGTGACCTCGCGCACCAGGCCTCTCCGGGTGAACAGGTCAAAGTTCCGCTGAACCGCTGCGCGGGAAGAATTGGTAAGTTCTTCTGCAAGTGGGGCCGAGACCATCGGCCACGCCGCCAGAGCATCAATCAGACGCGGGGGGGTGCGACCGCTCAGATCCTGCGTCGCGTCGCGGGCCTTATCCTCCCAGACACTGATCCTGTCGAGGTGCAGCAAAGCCGCAAGAACAGCTTGCCCGGCGCCCTGTATCCAAGACCCTAACTTTTCCGTCGGCCCACCTGTTCCGCGCAACGCACCCGGACCAGACAACGCCAGAGGCATGAACATTGCGCCACCCCGCCCCATCGAAGCCGCGTGCCGCGCTGCGATGATTGCCGCCTCGGTGTCTTGTCCGACCCCCTGCGAAACCGCTCGCCATGCATGAAACGCGATGGCCGATTGTGTCACCGGGTGCAGCCTTTCAGCATTCCGCATGACTTCGGCCAGATCAACGATCGCTTCGGGCGTCGCTTCAGCCCCCTGAGCCAGACGGTCGAGAAACGCGGTCAACCCGCTTTCCCACCCGCCTGTCGCAGGGCCCGCGCCTGAGCTCAGACGGCGCACGGCCCAACCTGCCCGAAACAGCGCCTGCACGTCATCGTGGGTCGCGCCGATCCTCAGACCCGTCCACAAAGCCAGGCGGTCCACGCTGACCCGATCCCCTGTCCACCACCCCAGATCGGACGTTTCCATAAGTGCCAAACGATGCGTCCACCCCTCAGGCCCCGAACGCAGCCGCTCATCCAGAGCGCCAAAGGTCAGGGCAAGATCAGCAAGCTCTGCCGACAATTCTGATTGTGCCGAATACCAATCGCGCGGATCGAATAACGGGCGCTGATCCGATCGGGGACCAGGCAAAAAGAAATCTTCCTCCACGTCCTGGTCCGGGGGCAAAAACCAAGGGTCATCTTCTTCTGCCGGATCACCATCATAGATGCTGGCTGGGCCAAGATCATCGACCTCGTCTTCTGGAAGGGGCATGGTTTTCTTCGACGTCATACCCGGCATTCTTCGGGCATTTGCAACAGTTCACAAGGCTTTTCCATCAGCCCGAGAATGTGCGGGTCAACACTTCCAGTTCGGCGCTTAAATCCGTCTGTGGGGAACTGCCCAACAGCATATATCCATAACCGCCCTGCTCCCACTTTGCAGTTGCCAAACCGCTCAACACCGTTTGTTGGACTTCGGTACTTGGGGCATTCGGTCCCTGGCGAATGACACAGAAGGCAAGTGGTCGACCCTGATCATCGGCAAAAACCACTTGGATCAAGGGCTTGCCTTTGAATGAAAGAACCTGCGCCCGCTTCAGCTCCAACCCTGGCAACGCTTCCAGTATTTCCTTATTCAGCGATCGCCCCAGCTCGGCTTCGGCCATTGCAAATTGCTTGGTCAGCGACGCTTCTGAACTGTCCAGCGATGCAATCGTTTCCGGCACGTAAAGTGATTGATAGATCGCGGCCTGCTGGGCCCAGCTTAAGTCTGCTGGCCGGGTGGCCCAGAATGTTACGGCGACGGCTGCAAACGCCGTGCTGGCAGCCACCGCAACAAGACGCAGAAACCCGTTATTGGCGGGCCGCGTCGTTTTTTCCGGAAGGTCCACCTTCGGCGCTTCAGCGGGCAGGTTCTCAAAAACATCCCGAACAACAGGCGCAATCGGATCCAGCGCCATCAGACGATGTTCCAACGTAGCGTCATCTTCAACCGCAACATCAATAGCGCGGGTCTGAGCCTCATCCAGGCTGCCTTCCAGATACGCTAACAGCGTCTCGTCGGAAAACGTCATTTGCCACTCCGTCGCGCGGTGTCCGCTGCATCAACCTGCATCACAGTTTTAAGTTTCTGCCGGGCATTCGAAAGCCGGCTCATGATCGTGCCAATTGGAACCTCCAACAAAGCGGCGGCTTCGCGGTAACTGTACCCCTCAACGAAGACGAGCATAACCGTTTCGCGCTGTGCCTCTGGCAACTGCATCACTTGAGTAAACACCTCAGCCGCAAAAATATTCGTTTCCGTGTCCGGTCCCGTTGCAACCAGATCCGCTTCGGGGGTCACCGACAGCGCCTGCGCGCGCCGAACCGACCGCGAACGCAGCTCGTTCAGCCAAATCGACCGGCAGATTGTCATCAACCAGCTGTCCAGACGGTTGTGCGACGTCACCTGATGATGTCGTTCAAGCGCGCGCAAACATGTGGCCTGTAACAAATCATCGGCTACATCCGAGGCACCCGATAATGCCAGCGCAAACCGCCAGACACGCTTCGAATGCGTCTGAACCGCATCGCGGACGGCTTGTTCAGAAGTCATCTCAGCTCTCATCGAATGATCGCGACCTGCTTGTGTTTCTAAATTGCGGACCGGACCCGCAAGGGCAGAATTGCCATATTTGGCCGTGAAATGAAACGAAACTCCTGTTCAAAACAGTCACGTTTGCGTCTGTAATTGTTGCAGCGCCTATTTCAGCAACCGGTTGGGTGTTGGATGCCGGCCTTTTGCGACAGTTGTTTTGGTTTTGACCAATGACATGGTGCTCGAAAGAACAGGAGCCACAGCCTTTTTCGATTTTTGGCTTATGCTTGGTTTAGTTTTTTGGTTTTGGTTGCGGGTTTGTGTGTGAGGTCTTATTTAGCGTGTTTGGATGTTGGGATGGGTTGGTGTGCCGCAGGGTTGCATCTGTCCTT
>NZ_JBXWSG010000058.1:0-23575 GCF_059613305.1 Ruegeria sp. BHSB056
AATTGGATCCGCTCTCGCAAGATTTGCTTGCTGTATTGTCGTCCGCTCTGATTTCCGACCCGTCGATTTCGAGTGTTCCACCGGTGCCGGCGCAACAAACAACCGGTGTCCCGGGGTTGCTTCTTGTTCATGGCACTCACTTCGAAGTCAATCCTGACCCCACATGGTACTATCCCCATGTCGGAGATCTGCACAACTACATCAAGCCGCATCGTAACGACATCTATTCAGGGCAGAACTACTATGAATGGGAGGGCAGATGGTCTGATCGCGGTCGCCATATTGCTGCCAAACACTTGAAAAACTGGATAGATCTCGAGGTTTATCACGGCTGTGATGTGGTTGCCCACAGCCACGGCTGCAATGTCGTCATGAAAGCGGCCGAGATGGGGGCACATTTCAACAAAGTTGTTTTCTTAAGCTGCCCGGTACACTGGCATAAGTACAACCTGAATTCTGGCCGGATCAATGTGCCGTATTCTGTTCGGGTCTGGTTTGACTTCGTGATCCTGGCAGACGGCGGGAAACAAAAGTTCCCCGCCAGTGCCAACGTTGCCGACGAGGTGGTCGGAGGTTGGTTCAGTGGGCATTCTGCCACGCGAACATCGCAGATTTGGGGCAATCACGCGTTGGAAACAAAGCTGATCTGACTTGCCTGGGTAAGTGCTATCCGTGAAACGCGGCAACTGTCTTCAACTGTGAAAAGCCGTACAAAGCTTCGAACCCTTTTTCGCGGCCGTGGCCGGATTTTCCTACCCCACCAAACGGCAGTTCAACACCGCCGCCTGCACCGTAGTTATTGATGAAAACCTGACCTGAGTGCAGAGTTTTCGCCAACCGCATCTGCCGCGCACCGTCGCGTGTCCAGACACTGGCGACCAGGCCATAGTCGGTGCTATTGGCTATAGTTAGAGCCTGTTCTTCGGTGTCAAACGGGATCAGAACCTGAACGGGACCGAAGATTTCATCGCGGGCGAGCGGGTGATCCGGTGGCACGTCCGCGAACAAGGTGGGCCGGACATAAGCCCCGGTTTCCGGCGCATCCTTTGCGATCGTCCCTTCCGCCGCAATGATCAGATCGGCGCCTTTGTCCAGAAAGCTGTTTACGATCTGCTTTTGCCGGTCCGAGATCAGCGGTCCGACGCGAAGATCCTGCATCGCGGGTCCAACGCTGAGCTGTTCATAGGCCTCGGCCATGCGGGATTTGACCTGATCATAGACACTGCGATGTACCAGAATGCGGGACGAGGCCGAGCAGGTCTGCCCCGCGTTCTGAATGCCCGCATTCACCAGAAACGGCAGGGCGGCATCCAGATCGGCATCGTCAAACACCAACTGCGGGGATTTTCCGCCCAGTTCCAGCGTCACCGGCACAACGTTTCGCCCTGCAGCCTGCTGAACCAATGCACCCGTGGCCACCGAACCAGTGAACGAAATATGGTTGACCCCCGGATGCCCGGACAGCGCCGCACCCGCCTCGGCCCCCAGACCGGGCACAACATTCAGTGCACCTGCCGGCAGCCCGGCCTGTTGCGCAAGATGGGCAAAGGCCAGCGCGGTCAGACAGGCCTCTTCCGCCGGTTTCAAAACACAGGCGTTGCCCATGGCCACCGCGGCCCCGACCGAGCGCCCGATAATCTGCATCGGATAGTTCCACGGCACGATGTGGCCTGTCACCCCATGCGGTTCGCGCAGAGTATAGACGGTGTAACCATCGAGATAGGGAATGGTCTCACCCATCACCTTGTCCGCTGCACCCCCGTAGAACTCACAATAGCGCGCCAGCGCGATGGCGTCGGCGCGGGCCTGCGTCAGGGGCTTGCCCACATCCATCGCCTCAAGCCGCGCCAGATCGTCCACGCGCTCCAGCACCAGCTGGCCCAGCCGGGTCAGGATGCGCCCACGCTCCAAGGCCGTTTTTCGCCCCCAGTCGCCCTTTAACGCAGTTCTGGCGGCGGTGACCGCCGCGTCAATATCCGCGCCCGAGCCGCGCGGGATCCGGCAAATCTCGGTTCCGTCTGACGGGTTGGTCAAAGGCAATGAGTCGCCCGATGCCGCAGGCGTCCAGTTTCCACCGATCAGGCACAAGGTGGGATCAAACCAGAGGGGTTGGGTCATTTTGGCCTCCATTCAGGCTCTAATAAGTAGTTTACGCCGATAGCTGCCCGATTTCAGGCAGTTGGGGCGCGGCGGCGATCAGGGTTTGCGTGTAGGAATGCTGCGGGTCCGAGAATACCTGTTCAGTCCTGCCTTGTTCGACAATTCCCCCAGACTGCATCACCAGAACATGATCGGTGATGGTGCGAACCACACTCAGGTCGTGGCTGATGAACAGGTAAGTCAGATCATAAGCCTCGCAGAGTTCGGCAAGCAGATCGAGGATTTGGGCGCGCACCGATACGTCGAGGGCTGAGACCGCCTCATCAAACAGGATCAGTTCCGGCCGAATGATCAGGGCGCGGGCAATGGCGATCCGCTGGCGTTGCCCGCCCGAAAACTCGTGAATGTATTTGCCCGCATCATCAGGGCCGAGGCCCACTGCCGTCAGCATCTCTGCGATCCGGTCCTGGCGTTCGGAACCCTTTGGTGGCGTTTCCAACAGGTGAAAAGGTTCAGTGATCAGGCGCGCGACACGGTGGCGGGGATTGAAGCTGCCATAGGGATCCTGAAACACGACCTGCATCTTGCGACGCACCGCAAGGTTGGGCCTGTGGCCGGTGAAAACCGGCTGACCATCCAGCATAATCTGACCGGATTGGATATCTTCCAACCCTAGAATAGCCCGTGTTAGGGTCGATTTTCCACAACCTGACTCGCCCACCAGCCCCAAACGCTCCCCTCGGTTGAGGGTAAAGCTGACACCATCCACCGCGCGGTGGTGGCCCGGCGCGTCCAGCAGACCTTTGCGGGGAAGGCGGTAATCCCGGACGACCTGCGAAACCTCCAGAAGCGGGCGTTGCTGTGTAGGTTCAGGCAGAGTGACCTGATGACCCGAAGCTTCGAACAACATGCGGGTATAAGGGTGCTGCATATCTCGAAACAGGTTTCGCGTCGCGCCACTTTCGACGACCTCGCCGTGACGCATGACGACAATCTGATCGGCCATGTCCGAGACCACAGCCAGATCATGGGTGATCATCAGCAGGCCCATATCATATTCGCGAACCAGCCCTTTCAGCAGATCAAGGATCTGCGCCTGCGTGGTGACATCCAGCGCCGTGGTCGGCTCATCCGCGATCAAAAGCCTGGGACGCAATGCGATGGCCATTGCGATGACGACACGCTGACGCTGCCCGCCCGACAGCTCATGCGGATAGCGCGACAGAGGAAACCTGTCGGGCGGCAGTCCAACCCGCGTCAGCACCTCGGCAGCGCGGGTCCGGGCCTGAGCAGGAGGCATCGCCTTGTGGATCAGGATGGTCTCCATCACCTGATCGCCGATGGTTTTCACCGGGTTGAGCGCCGTCATCGGTTCCTGAAATACCATCCCGATGGACGCGCCACGCAAGGCGCACATCTCGGCCTCGGATTGGGTCAGCAGGTTTGCGGCGTCCAGTCGGATTGCGCCTTCTGCCGTTGCCCCGTTTGGCAGAAGCTGCATCACAGCCAGCGCCGTCATGGACTTGCCCGACCCACTTTCACCTGTCACCGCCACGATTTGGCCCGGGTCGATGGACAGATTCACCCGTTTCAGGATCGGCACCCCGTGGATCGACAGGGACAGGTTTTCGACTTGCAGCAACGTCATGCCCGCGCCACCCTGATCCTTGGGTCTAGCCAGTCGCGCAGACCGTCGCCAAGCAGGTTCAAACCCAGCACGGTGACAATGATGGCCAGGCCCGGAATCAGAGCCAAATGCGGGGCAAAACTGACCATTGTCTGCGCGTCTGCCAGCATCCGGCCCCAACTGGGCGTCGGCGGCTGTGCGCCCAGACCGACATAGGACAGGCCCGCCTCGGCCAGAATACCCAGTGAAAACTGGATGGTGCCCTGAACGATCAGCAGGTTGGCGACATTGGGCAGGATGTGTTCGGCTGATATCCGTGCGGCACCTTTGCCCGACACACGGGCGGCAAGGATGAACTCGCGCTCCCACAGCGACAATGCGGCCCCGCGGGTGATGCGGGCAAAGACGGGGATGTTGAAAATACCGATCGCAATGATCGCGTTGATGGCCCCGGCACCAAACACTGCCGTGATCAGGATGGCGATGACCAGCGAGGGAAAGGCAAAGACCAGATCGTTGCCACGCATGATCACCTCATCCAGCCACGACCCTTTGCGCGCAGCGGCTGTCAGGCCAAGGGGTACGCCCAGCGCCATGCCGATCCCCACGGCCACCAGCGCCACCGCAATCGAAGTGCGCGCTCCGACCATGATCATCGAGAACATGTCCCGACCGAAGTGATCCGTCCCGAACCAGTGCCGTGCATCGGGCGTCTGAAGCTTGTTGGGGATATCCAGCGCGGCATAATCGTAGGGTGTCCAGACAAACGAGATAAGCGCCGCCAGCACCACCAGCGACGACAGCGCGGCGCCAAGGATCAGGTTGCGGCTCATGACCTGCTCCTTAGCCTTGGGTCAACGGCTGCGTAGGCCAGATCCACCAGAAAATTCACGGTAATGACGGCAAAGACCAGCAGCATCACCACCGATTCAACCACTATCAGATCGCGGGCCGAAATGGCCTGAAACACCAACCGCCCGAGGCCGGGCAGGTAAAACACCTGTTCGATGATGATCGACCCGGCCAGCAGGAAGGAAAACTGCAAGCCGATGATCGTCAGCACCGGGATCAGCGCGTTCCGCACCCCATGCCGCCACAGGGCCTGACGACGTGACAATCCCTTGGCCCGCGCGGTGCGCATAAAATCCTCACCCAGAATGTCCAGCAGCGCGGATCGCATGACGCGGGCCAGGATCGCGGCCTGAGGAAGGGCCAGCGCAACGGCGGGCAAAGTCAGCGAGCGCAGCCCTGCCCAAAGACCCTCACCCCAGCCAACAAACCCACCGGCATTGAACCAGCGCAGGTTAATGGCGAAGATCAGCACCAGCATCATCGCGAACCAGAAATTCGGCACCGCGATACCAAGCTGTGTCGCCCCCATCACCGCCAGATCCCCGGGCTTGCCCCGGCGCGCAGCGGCATAGATCCCGGCGGGGAAGGCAATCAGCGTGGACAGCGTGAGCGCATACAAAGCCAAGGGCAGCGATACCCACAGCCGGTCTGCAATCATCTGCGACACCGGTGTGCGATAGGTGTAAGAGGTTCCAAAATCCCCGGCAACCATCCCCCCGACCCAGTTGAAATACCGCTGTATCCTTGACCCATCCAAACCCAGTTCAGCCCGCAGCGCGGCCAGCGTATCTTCCTGCGCGTTGACACCCAACATGAACGATGCCGGGTCCCCCGGCGCGACTTCGATCACGGCGAAGATAACCACCGAGGCGACGGCAAGGCTGACAAGCAATGAGATCAGTCGTTTAAGGGTATAGCGAAGCATTGAGGCCACGTTAGGGTCTCAGCCGTCACGGGTCCAGCATCTACGGCATCGGCAGACCTGCAAAACCTTCTTCCATTTCAGCCTGTCGATCCGAATGTGGGCCCTGACCCCGATTTACACCAAGTTTGTTGCGCGTTTTTCGATTTCGCGCGTTCCGTGTTTTGCTACACTTGTTCGAACCGGTTCCGCAGGCCAGAGCGGCCAAGAACCAATCCGGGCCGAACCAGGATTTACTGATAGTGTAGCGCTCATGCTGACAGAAAATAGAATTGAGATCGGGTTTCTGCTGTTCGATGGCTTTCCGATGGCTTGCCTGACCTCGGTCATCGAACCGCTGCGCGCCGCAAATGAGATCGCCGGGCAAGAGGCATTTCGCTGGTCTCTTGTGGCGGAAAACGGGGGAAAGGTTCGCTCCAGCGCTCAAGTGCGTTTCGAGGCTGAACGCAACCTCGCTGACTGCCAGCCGATTGATATTCTGTTCCTGCTCAGCAGTCCGACCTCGGGCTTCAGAAACCCGGCCCAGGGGAATGGTGCGTTGCGGGCTTTGTCACGGCACGGGACAATTCTGGGCGGTATCAGCGGCGGCGTTTTCCCGCTCGTGCGGTCGGGGGTCATGACCGGCCACCCGGTATCGGTGCACTGGTGTTACGAAGCCGCGTTTCTGGCCGAGTTTCCACAGATCGATGCACGGCGCGAAGTGATCGTGTCGGATGCCACGCGGTATACTGCGGCCGGGGCGGCGGCCGCGTTTGATCTGGCCCTGCATCTGATTCAGGACCGGTTGGGCGGCGAAGTCGCGCATGAGGTGGCCTGCTGGTTCCAGCATCCGATGATGCGAGGGGAAGGTGTTCAGCAACAGGTGCCCAGTGCAAGCAAACCTGCCACGGGTGAAAAGCTACCGCCGCTTGTGGCACGATGTGTCGACCTGTTCGCAAGCCGTATCGGCAATCCGATCTCGATCGCGGAAATAGCGGATCAAACGGGCGTCACCCCCCGCCAGGTCGAGCGTGCCTTCAAACAGGCCACGGGGCAAAGCCCCAGCCATTATTTCCGGTCCATGCGGATGAAGGCGGCCCGTCAGATGGTTGTCTATACCAAAGACCCTATTGCCGACATTGCCGCGGCCATCGGATACAGCTCGGTCACGCCGTTGGTGACACACTACCGGTCCGCCTTTGGTTTAAGCCCCAGTGAAGACCGGCGACGGATCAACCGGTTTCGGGTCGAGGACAACGCCCCGCTGCCCTCAAGCTGATCTTGCCTTCAAAGCGCCGATTTCATTGCGGCCACAATCGCATGATGCAGTGACCCGGCAGACGATCTTGGCCCGTAGACGCTGAATGAACCAGAAGTACGGCACAGGACGAAACACCCCAGGTGATGGATAGACGTGCGGGATGCGGCACCGGCCGCCATTTTTCGGCAATCCAGACTGCTTAGCAACTCCAGCACTGCCAACACGCCCTCTCCGTCCAGATCAAACCTGACCCATGCGTCTGTCTGTTCGGAAACCGATGCGTTGTCCCCAGTGTTTTCTTTCACCAGATGCGCCAGATCTTCATGTGTCTCAAAGGGCGCTTCGATCATCCATTGCTCGGGCCCGGTCCAGAAGGCGACGATTGGCCCGCCGGTAAATTGCCCGACGGCAGGCGTTTCCGCTCCGATCACTTGGGATACGGCATTCCGGGTTTTGTCTTCCCGACCCAGCCGAGCGGCGACCGAGGCCAGCGCCACACCCGGAGTTTCGGTACAGGTCACGCTTCCGACCCTGTCGATCTTGGGTTCGGTTCCACCCAGCGCGGTTATTGCTACAAGATCATGCACGGAGCCGTTCTCCCTCGGGGTCGACGAAATGGGCCGAGACGATTTCAACCTCGACCGTCAGATCGGTCACTGGTGACACAAGGCGCATCTTTTCGCCCTGACGTGTGCCGCCGTTTTTCAAAAAGCCAAGGCCGATATGGCTGTCCAGCGACGGCGAAAATGCCGCCGATGTGACATAGCCCTGATCATGGGCAGCATCCACGGGACCCGTGGCATCCATCAGATGCCCTCCGGCGGTTACCTTGTCGCCAGCGTTCACAGGCTTGATGCCAACCATCATCAAAGCGTCTGGTTCGTTCAGCCCTTCACGCTCGGACAGGATTGAGCCGATGCTGTCTTTATTCTTGGATACCATCCGACCCATTCCAAGGTTCAGGGCGGTGGTGGTTCCGTTCAACTCGTTGCCTGCGGCGTGACCCTTTTCGATCCGCATGACGCCCAGCGCTTCGGTGCCGTATGGTACGACATCGAACTCTTCGCCTTCCTGCATCAAACGCCGCATCAGCGCGTCGCCGTATCGCGATGGAACCGCGATTTCAAAGGCCAATTCGCCCGAGAAGGAAATCCGGAACAACCGCGCCCGCAACCCGCCGCATACGGTGATGTTGCCGCAAGCCATGAACGGGAAGCCTTCGTTCGAGATGTCGAACTCGGGATCCACGATCTTTTGCAGCAGTTTGCGCGAATTGGGTCCGGCTACCGCGTATTGTGCCCAGGCTTCGGTGGTCGAGATCAGCTGCACATCCATGTCCGGGAACAGGCATTGCCGGACAAATTCCATATGCTGGTAGACCTTGACCGCATTGGCTGTTGTGGTGGTGACCACGAAATGATCCTCGGCCAGACGCGCGGCGGTGCCGTCATCCATCGCAATTCCGTCTTCGCGCAACATCAGCCCATAGCGGGTTTTGCCGACGGCCAGCTTGGCAAATCCGTTGCAATAGACCCTGTTCAGGAAATCCGCCGCATCCGCACCCTGAACATCAATCTTTCCAAGCGTGGTGCAGTCGCACACCCCGACCGAGGCGCGTGTCTGGCGCACTTCACGGTCCACGGATTCGCGCCAATGGGTTTCACCGTGCAGCGGGAACCACTGCGCGCGCAGCCAATTGCCGACCTCGACAAACACCGCGCCGCGTTCCTTGGCCCAGTAATGTGACGGGGTAAGGCGAGTGGGATGAAACTCCTTGCCTTTCATCCGGCCAGCAAAGGTTGCAATCGGAACGGGCGTATAGGGCGGGCGGAAGATCGTGGTGCCGGTTTCCGGAATGGACTTACCCGCAAGCTCGGCCATGATCGCAAGCCCGCCCATGTTCGATGTCTTGCCCTGATCTGTAGCCATGCCCAACGTGGTATAGCGTTTCAAATGCTCGACCGAGCGGAACCCTTCCTGATGGCTGAGCTTCACGTCCTTGACGGTCACGTCATTCTGCTGATCCAGCCACGCGCGGCTGCAACCCTGAACATACCAGAACGGTGTCTGCGAGATAGGGGTATCCTCGGCCTTAGGCAGATCGGGCAGCGGGCCTTTCAGGCCCAGCGCCTGCGCCGCACCTTCTGCCCCGGATTGCAGGGCGCCATGGGTGGACATCACACCATTCGCCGCCCCTGCGACGGACAGCCCAGGCGGCAAGTCCGCGCCGGGCACAAAGGCCGCCAGATCGTCGTTCCAGGCGGGACGCCCCCGTTGGTGGCAGGTCAGATGCACGTTGGGGTTCCAGCCACCCGAAACGCCAAGCGCCCCGCAGTCCAGCGTGCGCGACGACCCGTCTGCCAGCTCAACCTCGACAAAGGTCAGCCCCAGTCGGCCTTTGGTGTCCCTGACCTGCGCGCCCCGCAGAACCTCATAGTCATGGCTGGTCGGAGCGTCGTCACGAACGTCGACGACGGCAGCAATCCTGATACCTTTTGCGTGCAGATCCGCAGCTGTGCGGTGGCCGTCATCGTTGTTCGTAAAGATGGCGACACGTTGCGCCGCCGTGGTTGCAAACCGATTGGCATAGGTGCGCAGAGCACTTGCCAGCATGATGCCAGGCCTGTCGTTGTTTTCAAACGCGATGGGCCGCTCGGTCGCGCCAGCGCATAACAGGGCGCGTTTGGCGTAGATGCGCCAGAGTATCTGGCGCGGTTTACCGGAAGGCAGAGAAGCAAGATGATCGCCCGTCCGCTCAACTGCACCATAGATGCCGTGATCAAAGGCACCGATCACGGTCGTGCGCGGCATCAGGCGGACGTTGGGCATTGCTGACAGTTCAGCGACACTCTGCTTAACCCATTCGGTCGCATCGCCGTCGTTCAGCGAAAAGGTTTCACTGTTGAGCCGCCCACCAAGTGCGAAATCCTCATCCGCAAGAATGATCTCGGAACCGGCCCGGCCCGCAGTCAGTGCCGCCATCAATCCGGCTGGACCCGCGCCGATTATCAGCAGATCGCAATGCCGGAACCCTTTGTCATACTCATCGGGGTCTTCCTGCATCGACAACGACCCAAGTCCCGCAGCGCGGCGGATCATCGGCTCATACAGCTTTTCCCAGAACGCAGCAGGCCACATGAAGGTTTTGTAGTAGAACCCCGCCGTCAGAAAGGTCGAGAATCTGTCGTTGATCGCCAGAGCATCGAATTTCAGGCTGGGCCAGCGGTTTTGGGAATGGGCTTCAAGCCCTTCGAACATCTCAACGGTCGTGGCACGGGTGTTGGGTTCCTGACGATTGCCGGTGCGCAGCTCGACAAGGGCGTTGGGTTCTTCCGAACCGGCAGTCAGCACGCCACGCGGGCGATGGTATTTGAACGACCGGCCCATCAGGCGCACGCCATTGGCCAGAAGGGCCGAGGCCAGCGTATCGCCCGGATGCGCAGAGTAACTGCGATTGTCGAAATTGAAGTTCAGGGTTTTGGTGCGGTCGATCTGACCGCCGCTCAGCCTGTTGTCTTGAGTCATTTGGAGCGCCCCTGTGCCCGGGCCACGTCACGGGCCAGTTCCACTTTGGAAATCTCATGTGTCGCGGTATTGCGGGTCACGACCAGCCAGGATCGGTCGCCCCCCTCGTGGAACCACAACTCGCGGTGTTCGCCAGCTGGATTGTCGCGCAGATAGGCGTAGTCAAAAAACGCTTCGGCCGCGTTTTCGGCCTGCCAGTCGGGCCTGTTGATCAACGAAGCGTCTCCCAGATAGACGAACTCGGAACTGTCACGCGGGCCCAGCAAGGGATGATGGATGATCATGGTGCTGCTCCCCTCAGTGCAGGTTGGGCTGGTTGCCCATACCTTTTTCGTCGATCATGCGACCTGTGCGGAACCGGTCGAACCGGTAGGCGGTTGCGGTCGGGTGCGGTTCATCCTTTGCCAGCAGATGCGCAAAGCAATACCCCGACGCCGGAGTTGCCTTGAACCCGCCGTAACACCAGCCGCCATTGAAATAGAGGCCATCTATGCCAGTCCGGTCGATGATGGGCGATCCATCCATGGACATATCCATGATCCCGCCCCACATCCGCAGCAGGCGCGCGCGACCAATCATCGGCATCAGGGCCATGCCGCCCTCGCAGACATCTTCGACCACGGGCAGGTTGCCGCGTTGTGCGTACGAATTGTACCCGTCGATATCGCCGCCAAAGACCAGCCCGCCCTTGTCGGACTGGCTGACATAGAAATGTCCCGCCCCAAAAGTGATGACCCCGGGCAGAACCGGCTTCAGACCTTCTGAAACGAAGGCTTGCAGGACATGGCTTTCGATTGGCAACCGCATACCCGCCATGCCCATGACACGCCCTGAATTTCCGGCCACGGCACAGCCAACCTTGCCTGCGCCAATGAACCCTTTCGAGGTTTCAACGCCCAGACATCTTCCGTTTTCGATCCGGAAACCGGTCACTTCGCAGTTTTGGATGATATCGACACCGTGGCTGTCCGCCGACCGGGCATATCCCCAGGCCACCGCGTCGTGCCGAACCGTGCCGCCGCGCCGCTGGGCCAGCCCGCCCTTGATCGGGAACCGGGCATCGTTGAAGTTCAGGAACGGGTATTCCTTGCGCACCTGTTCGGCATCCAGCAGCTCGGCATCCGCGCCGTTCAGGATCATGGCGTTGCCCCGTCGCGTAAAGGCGTCGCGCTGGGCGTCCGTGTGGATCAGGTTGATGATCCCGCGCTGGCTGACCATCGCGTTGTAGTTTACGTCCTGCTCAAGACCTTCCCACAGTTTCAGCGAGAACTCGTAGAAAGGTTCGTTGCCGTCCAGCAAATAATTCGAGCGGATGATGGTTGTATTGCGCCCGACGTTGCCGCCACCGATCCAGCCTTTTTCAATCACCGCCACATTGCGGAGGCCAAATACCTTGGACAGGTAATGCGCCGTTGAAAGGCCATGACCGCCACCGCCGATGATGACGATGTCGTAATGTGGCTTGGGTTCTGGCTCGCGCCAGGCCGGTGTCCACCCTTTGTGCCCGGTAAGAGCCTCTTTGATGACCTTGAAACCAGAGTATCGCATGAATCGGACCTTTTTTTTCAGAATCCGCTAAAAAACGGGTTTTGGATACTCTTGAATCCGACATCTGTTGTGTTGAATCAGACACCACGGCAATCAGCAGGGCGTGCTAAATCTTGCGATTTCCCTATCGCTGGCAACGCGCGGTGTGCGCCACCTTGGTCCTGCAACGCCGACAAGGGTCAGAAAAGCCGGTAGCCCATGGCTATCCACACGATTTCAGAAATACATAGAATGTGGGGTTCAGCCCTAAGACGTCATCAGAAAGGCAAAAACGGCATAGCCGATGATGGCGGCATATCCCAACGGGTAAATCCATTTGATCGCGTAATTGTCGAGCTTTCTGGCCGTCTCTTCCCGACCGGACGTTTTCAATTTGCGCAGCATCACGCTGAAGACGATAATCGTTCCTGTCATCAGGAACATGCATTGCAGAATGAAATCCAGAAACGTCAGATAGCCAAGCTTGGGCAAGTCAGCGGAAATGGCCCAGTTGAAGGCCACAAAGACCAACAGGTTGCCGCCTGCGATCTCGATCCGTTTCCGGTATTCATCCAGAAAGAACAGCGCCCATCCCACCGTGATCAGCACTAGCATCGGCAGGAATATGCGGATGGTGTAATATGTCAGGTGCCGGGTGCCTTCGAAGACAAGTTCCACCCGGTCGCTTTCGTTGCCCGACAAACCGGTCGTCGTTGACGTCAGAGCCCTGGCATTGCCAAGTATCCACTCCTCTTCGCCCAGCATGTCACCCAGGCCGGAGTATTCATCAAGCGAGTGATAGTGAACGAATTGCGAAGGAAACACCGATACGACCTCAAAGTGAAACTCCTGCGTATCGAACGGGTATTTGCGAAAGTTGAAATGCGGAGCCTGCAAGGTCAGCGAGGATTTTTCGACAAAGGTCACATGACCGTCATGACGCACGGCAACTGCGGATTCATGAATCCATCGATTGGACTGTTGGTTATGGATAACAAAAGCCGGGGTTACGACATCCAGCTCAGCGGCGTATTTCACGAAAGCGGGCGGTTCAAAAACCCGGAAATCACGACCAAGGCTTGCCGCATCAAACGCCAGTTCCGGGTCTGTCCATTCGAACCGCAGTACAACCACGGCACCGTAGTTTTCGGATTGCTGATCGACGCCGGTAATCTGGTCGATCTTGATACCAACCCCGACTTTCAGCGGGTTGTCCGGGGTTCCCACCAGCGTATCCTGCTGCCCTTGGAACAAGCCCTGCGCAAAAACAGCGCCTGGAAGGACAGACGCGAAAAGCAAAAAAACGAAACCTGCAAACAAGCTTTTCATGATCGTTAGAAACGCATTTCGCAATGGTGAAACTGGGCCCGTTAAGCAGGCCCAGCAAACTGATGTCATTCAGACCAGGAAATGGCGGTCAGGTCGATTGCCGCAGTCGGTGCGTTTTCCCACAGGCCCTGAACACCGGCCTTGGCGACGCCCAGTTTGGCCAGCTGGAACAGGTACCCGTTGACATAATCGTTCGAGATGAGGCGCTGCGCCTCACCCAGAAGACGGGTCCGTTCCTCGGGATCGGTGGTGGTGTTCAGCGTCTCCATCAGCGTCTGAAAGTCGATGCTGTCATACTGGAAGTAATAGTCGGGCCGCGCATAGATTCCGATATCCATCGGTTCGGTATGGCTGACGATGGTCAGACCAAATTCCTTGCCCTTGAACACCGATTCCAGCCACTGGGCCCATTCGACGTTGATGATCTCGGCCGTGATGCCGACCTCGGCCAGCTGTGCGGCGATGATTTCACCGCCCCGGCGCGCATAAGATGGCGGTGGCAAGTGCAGAGTTGTGTCGAACCCGTTTTCAAATCCCGCCTCTGCCAGCAAAGCCCTGGCCTTTTCGGGATCATACGCGGACTGGCCCGTCAGATCGACATAAGCGGGGTTGTGTGGCGCAAAATGCGTGCCGATAGGGGTGCCGTACCCGAACATGGCGCCGTCGATGATGGCCTGCCGGTCAATCGCATGGGCCAACGCCTGCCGGACCCGAATATCATCGAATGGCGGTTGTTTGTTGTTGGTGGACAGGATCGTTTCCCCCTCGGTCGATCCAACCAGAACCTGAAACCGCGGGTCAGCCTCGAACTGGGGCAGGTTTTCCGGTGCCGGGAAGTTGTCGAACACGTCCACGTCTTCGGCCATCATGGCCGCGAAAGCGGCGGTCGGGTCTGAAATGAATTTGAACGTCGCAGTCTCTAAAGCGGGTTGATCGCCCCAATAATTGGGGTTGCGATTCAGTGTTATGCTGTCGCCCTGAACCCAGTCGCCAAAGGTAAATGCACCTGTGCCAACCGGGTTTGTCTTTATGTTCTCGATGCTTTCAGGCGCGACGATCACCGCGTCACCCCAGGCAAGATTGAACAGGAAGTTGCCGTTCGGATCGGCCAGGGTGATCCTGACCGTCAGCGTATCCACGGCCTCGACGCTTTCGATTCCTGCAAACAGGGCCTTCTGCGCGTTGGCGCTGTCTTCGGCCGTGGCCCGGTCAAGGCTGAACTTGACATCCTCGGCATCCATGGTCGTGCCGTCATGGAAGGTCACGCCGTCGCGCAGTTTGAAGGTATAAGTTTTGCCGTCCTCGGAAATCTCCCAGCTTTCGGCAAGACCGGGCACGACCGAGCCGTCGCCCATGAAACGGGTCAGGCCTTCGAAGATGTTGGTGTAGACAACCGAATCGATGGCCTGAGCTGCTGCGCTGGTCGGATCCAGATGAGGGGGTTCCAGCTGCATGGCGATGGTGATGTCGGATTTGGCCAAAACCTGCGTCGCCAACAGGCTGGCGCCGATCGCCACGGTCGACGCGAATGTCCGAAGCACGTGTTTTGTCATGTGAACTCTCCCAACTAAAATCTGCGCCCATGTTTTCCGGGCCGTTTTATCGGCAGTGTTCCTTTAAACCTGAGGTCAATCAAGGGAATGTTCGCGCAACCGGGGTTTCTTTGGCCCCGGCCGATCTGCTATGCCGCACTGCAACATAAGCCCTGCAGGAGCCAACCATGAGCGCCACCGCCCGCAAAAAGGCCCCGAACGCCGAAGATATTCGCGCCCGAAAAGGCGGCGTGCCTCTGGTCTCGCTGACCGCATACACAACGCCTATGGCGCGCCTGATGGACACGTATTGTGACTTTGTTCTTGTGGGGGACAGCGTCGGAATGGTTTTGCACGGGCTGGAATCCACCCTTGGTGTCACGATGGAGATGATGATCCTGCACGGTCAGGCCGTCGCACGCGGGTTGAGCACGGCGATGATGGTCATCGACATGCCGTTTGGCAGCTATGAGGAAAACCCGGCACAGGCGTTTCGCAACGCGGCGCGGCTGATGGCCGAAACCGGTGCAGGGGCAGTCAAGCTGGAAGGCGGTGTCGAGATGGCCGAAACCATCCGCTTTCTGGTCAAGCGCGGCATTCCGGTGATGGCGCATATCGGTCTGACCCCGCAATCGATCAACACGCTGGGCGGTTACAAGGTGCAGGGCCGTGACGAACAGGCCGAGACTGTGATGGCAGATGCCTGCGCCGTGGCCGAGGCTGGCGCGTTTTCCGTTGTGCTTGAGAAAGTGCCGCAAGGTCTGGCCGACAGGATCACCGAACAGGTTGCCATCCCCACCATCGGAATCGGAGCGTCAGCTGGTTGCGACGGGCAGATTCTGGTCGTCGATGACATGGTCGGCTTTTTCACCGCCTTCAAACCCAAATTCGTCAAACGCTATGCCGAGCTCGGCCCATTGGCCGAAGCCGCCATCGCAGATTATGCGGCCGAAGTGCGTGCGCGGACATTTCCGGCGGACGAACATGTCTTTGCTGATCAGGCTCCGGCGAAAGGACCAAAGACGTGACCGCGCCGATCCTGCGCTCGCTGGCGGAACTGCGAACCAAGACGACAGAATGGCACCGTGCAGGTGACGTAATCGGCGTTGTTCCAACCATGGGCGCACTGCACGAAGGGCATTTGTCGCTGGCGCAGGCCGCCAACGATAGCTGTGACCGGGTGATCGTGACGATCTTTGTGAACCCCAAGCAGTTCAACAACCCCGAAGACCTGGCGAACTATCCCCGCACGGAACATGAAGACGCCCAAAAGCTGGCCCCTTATGGCGTGGATGCGATCTATGTGCCGGACCCTCAGGAAATCTATCCCGACGGCTTTTCCACCACGGTATCCGTGACCGGTTTGACCGACATGATGGAAGGCCCGTTTCGCCCCGGCCATTTCGAAGGCGTGGCAACTGTAGTGGCCAAGCTGTTCCTGCAAACGCAGGCGGATCGAGCCTATTTCGGGGAAAAAGACTACCAGCAGTTGCTGGTGGTGCGCCGCATGGCCCGCGATCTGGACATTCCCATCAAGGTTGTCGGCTGCCCAACCGTGCGCGAGCCTTCAGGGCTGGCGATGTCGTCGCGCAATCTGCTGTTGTCGCCCGAGGGCGTAAAGGTCGCGTCCCGCATGAACGAGATCATGCGGCGAGTGGCGGAAAAACTTGCCGCGGGCAAGGATTTCGAGGGGCTGGCGCAAGACGCAAAATCCGCATTGTTGGACACCGGTTTTACCGAAGTGGAATATATCGATCTGCGCTGCGCCGAGACGCTGGAAAGCCTGCCCAATGCCAGCAAACCCGCGCGCTTGTTCGTCACGGCATGGGCCGATGGCGTCCGCCTGATCGACAATATTCCCGTCGATCCGGTCTGATTTCTGCTCTGGCCCCGGCGCTGTTGTTTGCGCTAAAGTCGCGCAAAATGATACCGGGGAGAGCGGACATGACCTTTATTCTGGCAATTGATCAGGGCACTACGTCCTCGCGCGCGATCCTGTTCGACGGGCAGATGAACCGTGTTGGCACCGCTCAGCAGGAGTTTCCCCAGCATTTCCCGCAAGAAGGTTGGGTTGAACACGACCCCGAGGATATCTGGTCCAGCGTTCTGCATGTGTGTCGCGAGGTGATGGAAAGCGCCGGTGTTTCGGCTGACCAGATCACCGGCATCGGCATCACCAACCAGCGTGAAACCACCGTGGTCTGGGACAAGAACACCGGCAAGGCCATCCATAACGCAATTGTCTGGCAGGACCGCCGCACCGCCGAAATCTGCGCCCGCTACAAGCAAGCAGGCTGTGAAGATGACGTCGCCGCCCAGACCGGCCTGCTGCTGGACCCTTATTTCTCGGGCACCAAGGTCAAATGGCTGCTGGACACCGTTTCAGGCGCACGCGCGCGGGCTGAGGCCGGAGAGTTGCTGTTCGGCACCATCGACAGTTTCCTGATCTGGCGGCTGACCGAAGGTCGTGTCCATGCCACTGACGCCACCAACGCCGCCCGCACCCTGCTGTTCGACATTCACAAAGGCGCCTGGAGCGCTGAGATTTGCGAGTTGCTGGATGTACCCATTCAAATGTTGCCGAATGTGCAGGATTGCGCCTCGGATTTCGGCGCAACCACCTTGCTTGGTGGGAACATCCCCATTCTGGGCGTGGCAGGCGATCAGCAGGCGGCCACCATCGGTCAGGCCTGTTTCCAGCCCGGTATGATGAAATCAACCTATGGCACGGGCTGTTTCGCGCTGCTGAACACGGGTGCGCAGCCAGTTGAATCGAAAAACCGCCTGCTGACGACAATCGCTTACCAATTGGATGGTCAGCGCACCTATGCGCTGGAAGGGTCGATCTTTATCGCCGGGGCCGCCGTGCAATGGCTGCGCGACGCGTTGCAGATCATCGATTCGGCCCCGCAAAGCGGTGATCTGGCTGCGCAGGCCGACCCGAACCAGCATGTGATTCTGGTGCCGGCGTTCACAGGCCTTGGGGCGCCTTACTGGAAGCCAGATTGCCGCGGTGCGATGTTCGGGCTGACACGCAATTCCGGCCGGGCCGAGATTGCCCGCGCCACGCTGGAAAGCATCGCCTTTCAGACCCGCGACCTGTGGCACGCCATGCAGGGCGACTGGGGGGCCGAGGCGGATGTCATCCTGCGCGTCGACGGCGGGATGAGTGCATCTGACTGGACAATGCAGGGTCTTTCAGATTGTCTGGGTGCCCCGGTGGATCGCCCGGTTATGCAGGAAACGACCGCCCTTGGCGCCGCATGGCTGGCAGGTATGAAAGCCGGGATTTACCCGGATCAGGTCGGTTTTGCCGAAACATGGGCGCTGGACCGGCGGTTCGAGCCAACGCAAGAGCAAACCGAACGCGACGCGGCCTATGATCGCTGGCAACGGGCGGTTCAGGCGGCGATGGCGTTCTAGCTGTGATCTTTCAACAAGCGCTGCTTTTGCCGTGACCAGTCGCGCTTGGCCTGAGTTTCGCGCTTGTCGTGGGTTTTCTTACCCTTGGCGATGCCGATTTTGATCTTGGCCAATCCTCTGTGGTTGAAATACAAAACCAGCGGCACCAGCGTCATGCCCTTGCGCTGCGTCGCGTTCCACAGGTTCGACATCTGCTTGCGGGACACCAGCAGTTTGCGGCGGCGGCGCTCTTCGTGCTTGAACATCTTGGCCTGCTCATACGGCGCGATATAGCTGTTGACCAGCCACAGCTCTCCGTCATCGACCGTGGCATAGCTTTCGGCGATGTTCGAGCCGCCCGCGCGCAGGGATTTGACCTCGGACCCTTGTAGAATGATGCCACATTCAATGTCCTCTTCGATCGCGTAATCGAAGCGGGCGCGCCGGTTTTCGGCGATTACCTTGTAATTCGGGTCTGTCTTCTGCTTGGCCATGACGCGTTGATTTAGGCGGCTTGAGCCGCCCTTGCAAGGCAGGGATTTTCGGAGAGCGTCAGGATTTGGCTGAAATGATCAGGTCCGGGCCGAAAATCGTGTCCGCATGGTTGTGCAGGTAGATCTTGAGCCACGGTGTAAACCGGTCCGGGTGGCGGGCCACTTCGGCCAGCAGGTCATGGTAGTCGATCCAGCGGATATCCATGACTTCGTCCGGATCAGGCGCGATTTTCAGCGGTCCGCGCACATGGGCCAGAAAAACGTCGACCACTTCGTTTTCCACCATGCCGTTCCCAACATCGGCGTGGTATTCCAAACGGTGACGGTATTCAGGGTAAAGACCTGTGATCCCCAGTTCTTCGTTCAAACGGCGCACGGCGCAGGTTGAGGAGCTTTCGTCCCAGTCGGGGTGCGTGCAGCAAGTGTTCGCCCACAGGCCGGGCGTGTGGTATTTGCCCAGAGCCCGACGCTGCAACAAAATCTCGGTGCCCCTAACGACAAACACCGACACGGCCTTGTGCTTGAGGCCCTTTTCGTGAGCTTCAAGTTTGTCTACCGGGGTCAATTCACCATTGACCCAAGCCGGGATCATAATGCCCATCTGTCCTCTCCTGTTGCCAATCCGCCTGACGGGCGCTGATGTTGGGTTTAGCTGTTGCCGGGTCGGCTTGGCGTTGCGGCACACTCTGCGGTTTGCCGTCAGATACCAAAGTGGCGCTGTTCTACACTGGTATCAATCGCACCAAAGGCCGCAGGGGCTGCGGCCTTTGGTCCTTGTGCGTGGGTGCACAATTTTAGCGTTTATTCACCTGATACACTGACGATATAGGCAAAGACGTCTTCGCTGCCACTTTTCAACTTGAAGGTCATTTTCGACTTGGCAGCGGTGTCGTCCAGATAAGATTTCAGGAAGCCCTTAGGATCCTGCGTGTATTCCACAAAGGACGCCTCATCCCAGACCAAACCCTTCTCACCGGCTGCGACGATGCTGTCGCCATATTTGAAGTCTTCGTAGGTTCCGGCAGTGCGGCCAGCGACACCATAGAGGTTGGGACCGGTTTTGCCCCCTTTGACGATGACTTCTCCGGCCGGGTCAGCGATCATGTGGCAGGATTTGCATTTGTTGAAAGCTTTCTCACCGGCTTCGGCATCGCCTTCGGCATGGGCGGGCAGCGCCAGCAGGCCAGCGATTGCGATAGTGAGGATACGATTCATAGCTTGTGCTCCGATACAAATTGGCTGCACCGAATGGACCCCCGGCGCAACAAAGTGTCAACGCGCAGATTGCCGCGCGCGCCTACTGTGCCACTGCGACAAATGGCATGTCCTTAACTTAAGTCATGTACAGCGGTCCAGCAGGGCAACAGGTCTCCTTTTGCCGGGGTCGCCAGATAAACCGCCCGCGCGATGGCGCGGGACAGGCACAGCGAAGCCGCGTGCCCGATCAGAGCGAGATCGGCTTCGGATGCGATGGGGCGGGCGCCGGTACTGATGCCAAAAACCAGATCACCGTCGCCGGGTGTGTGTGCGGGAAGGATCGCCCGGGCAATTCCGTCGTGGGCGGCAACGGCCAATCTTTGGCATTGGGGTTTGGTCAATGCGGCATCCGTGGCAACGATGGCGATGGTCGTGTTTGTCTGTTCGGGTTGCGCCGGACTCATGGCCATCGCCTTGCGGCTGGGGCGGATCCGGCTTTGATCCGGCGACATATCGGGGCCCAGCCCGCCAAATTCATCGCCAGCTTCGAAGGGTGCTGCCCAGAAATGCCGGTCACCCGGTGTTGTGACACTGCCCAGCGGGTTCGCCGCAACGAGGGCCCCGACCGTGACCCCACCAGGCAGAATGGACGAAGCAGAGCCAAGCCCGCCCTTCTGCATTGCGGCCAACGCCCCGGTGCCCGCCCCGACGGACCCCAAATCAAAATCTTTTGAAGCGGCCAGATAAGCAGCCCGCCCCAGCGCACGATAGGGGTTTTCCGCCCAATCCTTTGCACCGCCATTGAGCAGATCAAACAGGATCGCGCCGGGAATGATCGGAACCTTCGCGGACCCGACGGGAAACCCGCGCCCTTCGGCCCGCATCGCATCTGAAACACCCGAGCAGGCGTCCAGTCCAAAGGCCGATCCGCCGGACAGAACCAGCGCGTCCACCCCTGTGACGGTTTTATCAGGCGCAAGCAGATCGGTTTCGCGCGTACCCGGTGCCCCGCCCATCACATGAACCGACGCAACAAACGGTTGATCTGCCGTGAGAACCGTGGTCCCGGACTTCAGCGCATCGTCCTGGGCGTTTCCAACTTTCAGGCCAGGGACATCGGTAATCAGGTTTCTTGGTCCAGGGATCATCTTGAACTCGGGATTGGTGCCGGGAAGCGCGCGGGCGCGCGCTGCCTCCGGCGGGGATATTTTTGGCCAGATGAAGAGCGGATCAGATACATCGGCCGCCATCGACCTCGAGCGCGGTGCCGGTGATCATGCTGGCCTCGTCCGAGCACAGGAAACAGGCGGCGTTGGCCATGTCTTCGGGTGTTGAAAACCGTCCCAGTGGGATGGTCGCCAGAAATTTGGCGCGAATCTCGGGCGTGTCCTCGCCCATGAAAGATTTCAACAGCGGTGTTTCGCCCGCCACTGGGCAGATCGCGTTCACGCGAATGCCGGTTGGGGCCAATTCGACCGCCATGGTTTTGGTTGCCGTGATCATCCACCCTTTGGACGCGTTGTACCAGTTCAGATTCGGGCGCGGTGACAGGCCCGCTGTCGAGGCCACGTTCAGAATTGCGCCCGCGCCGCGCGCCTTCATATGGGGAACAAATGCCCGGGCGGTCAGATAGACGGACTTCATGTTCACGTTGAAGACCCGGTCGAAATCGTCCTCGGTGACGTTTTCCAGAGGGGTTGGCAAATGGGTAACACCTGCGTTGTTCACCAGAATATCGAGCGCCCCAAGGGCGGTGAGTGCCGTGTCCGCCATCCTTTGAACCGAAGCCCCGTCGCCGACGTCGACCTGATGCGCCAATGCCCCGGCCCCAAGTTGCGCCGCCATCTCAGCGGCTGCGTCACCGTTGATATCCGCAATCATGACGCGTGCGCCTTCGGCCTGGAATTTCTGCACGATCCCCGCACCGAACCCCGATGCGCCACCGGTGACGATTGCGGTTTTTCCCTCCAGCCTCATGACGTTGCCCTTTTGCAGCCTTTGCGGGCCAGACTATCAACGCCCCGGCAAGATGCCAGATCAATCTTCAGACACCTTGCCCCGCAGCGCCTTGACGTCGCCACGCGCCTTTTTCGCGGCAAGTCGACGCTTGACCGAACCATAGGTCGGTTTCGTTGCGATCCGCCGTTTGGGTTTAACCAGCGCGAGGGAGATCAGTGCTGCCAGCCTTGCACGCGCGATTTCACGGTTGCGGGCCTGCGAGCGTGTTTCCTCACATTGAATGATGATTGCGCCGTCTTTGGTCCAGCGTCGCCCGGCCAGTCGCTTTAACCGGGCCTTGACCGGATCGGGCAGGGACGGCGAGCGCGCGGCTTCGAAGCGCAGCTCGACTGCGGTCGACACCTTGTTGACATTCTGCCCTCCGGGACCGGACGACCGTACAAAGCTTTCGGTCATTTCCCAATCTTGCAGCGCAATATCTTCGGTGATGTGCAGCATGGCAATGTCAGCTTGGAGACTTGGGCGAATGAAAAGGAAGGGTCGCGATCCCGATCCGAGCCGTCGGATACCCGCGACAAGCGGGTGGGCGTAAGCCATTGCGGCACAGCATTTCAGCAAGTCTCCTCATCCTCGGTGCCTAACGCAGTGCATATGTGCGATCAAGCCTGCTTTGGCAGGTCGCGCAATTCAGAATCCTGGCGGTGGCCGGGACGTTTGTTCGCGTCAGCTGCGTTCTTTACCGAAGACGTCATGTTGTTGGCGCCCGGAGAGCCTTGCTGCGCGGGCGCGAAGCGTTCATCGAAGCCTATGAGGAAAGAATGAAGGAAAACATCGGCGGAACGCATACAAATGAGTTGATCGATTTCGGTGTCGATGGCGATACCGCCTATCAGGTCGGATCCTTTGCAATTGCTGACTCTGTTCCGCCTGAAAAAGGGAAGTTTGTGAACGTCCTGAAACGCCAGAAGGATGGCACCTGGAAAGTCAGCATTTCCATCTTCAACAGTGACCTTCCATAGCGGCCCTGAGTTGAGAGCGAGCAGACATGGAACCGAGGTGTCAGGCGATTGACTGGCCTTGAGCACCGCGGGCGATATCACGCAACACCTTCAGCTCCAGCTCGTCTTCCTCATGCACCCGTGCCAGGATTTCTTTGCTGCTCACGACGGCAATTGCTTTTCCATTCTGAGTTACGACAAGATTTCGGATTTTGTGCTTGGCCATCAGATTAAGACCATTGGACAGCTTCGAACCCAGCGCGCAGGTGACAGGTTTTTCCGTCATCCAGTCACCCACTGTCTGCTTGTAGAAAGCCGAGCCGGAATCCGCCAGGCACAGCAACACGTCATGATCCGTGATAATCCCGACCAGCTTCCCATCGCTGAGAACCGCCAACGCATTCACATCCAGCAAAGCAATGGTGACGGCCGCATCGAACACCGTTGTGTCAGTGTCGCAAAATGGCGGCTTTTTCAGGTTCTGCGTTTTGACAATGCTTGAGATCGTCATGTCTTCCTCGTGGTTGAGCGCCCGACCCCTGTGTTGATCAGGGCGCATGAAAAACACTAATTCAGGAGCGGCATCATCGCCGTTGCAAGGCTCAGGACCAGGAAAAACCCTGCCATGTCAGTGATCGTCGTCAGCAAAGGGCCACTGGCGACCGCCGGGTCCTGACCGATGCGCTTTAACAACAACGGCAGAACGCCACCGATCGACACCGCGATGATCGTGTTCAGGCCCAGTGCGCCGCCAATCACCAAACCCAGAAACGGGTTTCCTTTCCACATCCAGGCAACGAGTCCGATCAGCAGGCCAAGGACACAGCCGTTGATGATGCCGACCGAAACCTCTTTTATCCAGACCCGCATA
>NZ_JBXWSG010000059.1:0-23615 GCF_059613305.1 Ruegeria sp. BHSB056
AGAAGACGGGCAAACCGTAACGGTTTCACTGAACGCGCAAAACTATTCCGGTACGGTTTCCGGTGGACAGTGGAGTGTAACCGTCCCGGCGGCTGACCTTAGCGCCTTGCCTGACGGTGCAATCGTAAATGTAACGGCAGACGTCGCTGACGCGGCTGGAAACCCGGCCCTACAGGCCAGCGGAAGTTTTGATACGGATTTCACCGCTCCAAGTGTTTCTCTGGATCCCGTTGCGGGTGGATCAATTGACCTGATTGATGTGGCTGGTGACTTAACCTTAACGGGTTCCACCACGGCCGAGGACGGGCAAACCATCATCGTCACGTTCGACGGTCAGGTGTACACCGGTATTGCGACAGGCGGAAATTGGACTGTCACGATCCCCAATTCCGACCTCGGCAGTCTGTCCACTGGAACACCTGCTGCAATTGTTGTGGCGGTCGAGGACGTCGCTGGCAACCCGGCCGCACCGATTCTTGTTACTGTACCAGTGGACTTGACCGGCCCCTCTATTTCGATATCTCCTCTTTCCGTCGGCGCAGTTCTCAACGCTGCTGAAGCCGGATCAAGTTTGGCCATAAGCGGGGCAACCGCCAATGTCGAAGATGGTCAGCAAGTCACCGTCACACTGGATGGTCAAACCTATACCTCAACAGTGATGGGCGGAACATGGACTGTAACTGTCCCAGCCGGTGATCTGGCATCTTTGGCCGACGGTGGCAGCTTTCAGATCACCGCAGATGTCAGCGACGCAAACGGGCTGACAGCCCCTCAGGCTGATGTGACACTTTCGAAAGACGTCACAGCGCCAACCCTCAGCATCGACACGTTCTCGACCGGGGCGCTCTTGAATGCTGTCGAATTGGCGACAGACCTGACAGTATCGGGCGCTACGTCGGCTGAAGACGGTCAAGTCGTTACCGTCACTTTGAACGGGCAATCTTACACTGGGATAGCCACCGGAGGGTCATGGAGCACAGTTGTCCCCGCCATAGATCTTGCGGCCCTCTCTGATGCCGCCACCGTGACGGTCACGGCTGATGTTTCGGACGCGGCAGGCAATCAGGCGTCACAAGCCAGCAATAGTTTCGCCACCGATTTCACACCCCCCACCCTAGGAATAACCAGTATTTCTGATGGCGCTCTCATGAACGCTACTGAGCAAGGTACCAACCTGGTTGTCGCGGGAACTTCTGACGCTCAGGATGGGACAGTCATTACTGTTGAGATTGCCCGAACTGACGGTACTGTAGATATAAGCGGTACAGCAACGGTGTCCGGTGGTGTCTGGACCTATACCGCAACAGTTGCCGAACTTTCAGGCCTCCAGGACGCAAGTGTCTATAATGTTACGGCTTCTGTTTCAGACGCTGCTGGGAATGGCAACCAAACCTCGACAAGTTTTACAACCGATTTTACAGCGCCAGCAATCACGATCGACAGTTTGCCGGTTGGCTCCGTATTGGATGTAACGGAACAAGGTACAGACCTGACAATTTCAGGTACGACGACCTCGGAAGATGGCCAAACAGTCTCTGTCACGTTTGGCGGGCAAACCTATACCGGTATTGCTTTGGGCGGAACCTGGGCGATCACTGTGCCAGCCAGCGACCTGGGCGCGCTGTCCGACGGAACAAACCACACCATCACCGCAACAGTTGACGATATCGCTGGCAACAGCGCAGTACCGGCAAGCAGTTCGGTAACGACGGACTTTCGACCTATTCTGATGCTGAACGATATCGGCGTAAACAACGCGGTGGCCCTTGCTGATGCCAAGGTGTCAGGCATTACTGTCAGCGGTTCCTCTGCCGGGCTTTCAAACGGCCAGATTGTAGATGTTTTGCTGAACGGCAGTTCCATCGGCAGCGCGACAGTAACCGCGGACGGATCCTGGACACTGGCTGTTGCGTCGTCAGATTTCGCCGCCATAGAAGCTGGGGATGCCCTGTCTATTTCAGCCCAGGCAACCGTTGCAGGGGGACCAGATCCCTTGCCTGTATCGGATCAGGCGGTTGCTCATGAACCAGCTGCGTACGTGATCTCTGAGGTCGGGCGCAGTGGATCAACCGTTACATTTGCTATTTATGCCGATGCAAATCGTGACATCTCTGGTGGCTTGGCTTTTACAGCGGAGCTTGAGTTCGACTCATCTGTCGCCACTTTCGACACCGGGTCTGACACGGAAAACAGCGCGTTCGATTTGTTCCTTGCAAACCTAGGTACAGGAGACATCATCAACTTCGCTGGGGCGGCGACTGTTTTTTCTGATTTGTCCCAACCTCTTGTCACCTTCACAATGACAATACAGGATGCTGCCCAACCCATTGAGTTGACGATAAAATCACCCGAAGGTGGCCCTCTTTCTGTTCAGTTTGGCACCAATGGCAATGACATCCTCACCGCGGCAAACACGGATACAATCATTCGTGGCGGTGGCGGCGATGACAGCATTGACATCGTCGAAGCCGGGCGGGACGTCGTTGTCTTTGAAGCCGACCCGAACAACAATGGCGCAGACAGCATAACCGGTTTCACAATTGGGCCCGCAGCAGATGTGACCGACGCTCTGATGTTCAGCGGACTGAATGTCGCTTCACTTCGCGGTGATGGCACCGGTTTCGAGCTGCTTTCTGTCGGCGGCACATTGGGCACAGACACCGGATTTGTGGGCCTCGATACCGTTCTTGCAGACCTCACTGCCGGGACACTCGAAACGGCTGTAGAGAGCCTTGCCGGAGCGTTTGCAGGTGACGAGCTCTATGTGATGGCAACGGACGGAACAGACAGTGTTCTGATCAAAGCTGATTTCTTGACACCTGGCGATGCCAACGTCGAAACCCTCGCCACTTTCCATGGCCTGGCCGATCTCAGCGGCTTGACTGCCGACAACATCATACACACCGACCCAACCGGTGCGACGGCTTGACCCAACTCAGGAAAAAATTGGCGTTCATCAGAAACACGAGGCAGTTATGGCGCAGATTGGCTTAACCCCGGTCACACGATTACGACATGGTCATCGGTTCTGGAAACGTTACACGTCGTTCGAATTCGCGCGCGACATGGTCGACTGCCCGGTGGCAGAGGCAGAGGTCCTACAGGCAGCAGCCACTTTTCCGATCGCGTTCCGGAAATCCGAACGGGGATTTTACCCCGTGGCAATCTTATCGATGACACCAGATAAACCGACGCCATTCGTGTCAGCGAAAGGGGAATGGCGCGCAAGCTACGTTCCCTCGGCACTACGGTGTGTGCCATTTCAGTTCCGATCACCTGAGCTTCAGGACAAAACCGGAGAGGGGGAGTTTGGTTTGCTTGTCAACGAAAGCTTGGACCTGGTTACCGACAACCCCGACGATGAGCCATTCTTTGACCGAACCGGAGCGCTGGGGCCTGAACTGCAAAATGTTCAGGCGTTCTTTCGCAAGATTACAGCGTCACTGGAGAACACATATCAGTTGTGCCGCACGATAGGTGGTATGGGGCTTTTTTCTCCACTCGCCTGCGTACAAATGGACGAATGCCTCGGCGGTTACTTCGGCGTCGACCTGGCTGCTTTGCGGCAAGTTCCTTCAGCGCATCTGTCATTACTCGCCATGAACGGAGGCCTGCGCCTCATACATGCCCACCAAGTTTCCTTGACCCATTGCGCGTGGCTTTTGCCAGCTCAAATGCGAGCCGAAGAATTGGCGAAAAAGTCGTCGACCGGTGTTAGGTCGGATGCTTCAGAATTTATGGAGGCGCTGGCAGCCGCCCAACGAAAGGAAAGCTTGTTGGACCATCGGTGGCAGGAGGGTCAGTATGCCATTTAGTAAGTATTCATATTATTTTATTGCGTTCAGTCTGCTTCTGATTTCCATTTCTGCCTGCACGCGTCCACCTGATTTGACGCCAGTTACGATGTCCTTTGCAGCCCAAACAGCCGGCGCCGGGGCAACTAAACCATCAAAATCACTCAGTCACAGTGCCTTCGGGCAGCGGGTGAAAAAGGCGGTTGAGAACAGTCCCAACCTAGCGCAAGCCAAATCCAGAATGGGTATCGCGAAGGCTAAACAAGACGCAGCTGAAGGCGCTTTTCTCCCGGAGATTTCGCTGGGATTAAACGCACGGTCTGAGAGGATTGCATCAGATATCGCGGACGTCTCGCCGTATCTGAGGGTCTCACAATTGGTCTATGACGGCGGGGCGGCTTCAGGGGATCTGACCGCTGCGCGGGCACGTGTCTTGGAAAGCAGAGGCGATCAGATTCAAACGGCCTCATCCACTGCTCTCGCAGCTATCGAGACCTATGTACTTGTCCTCGATCAACGAAAGATTCAAAGCATCGCAGCACAGAATGTTTTGACCCATGAAGAGCTTGTTCGCCAGATAACCGACCGAACAGAAAACGGCGTCGGTTCAAGTGCCGACGTCCTGGCAGCCCGGTCACGCATGTCCGATGCGCGCACAAAGCTGGCTGATGCGTATGCGCGCACAGACCGCGCCGAAGCGCGATTCCGCGAAGTATTTGGGGATGAGCCTGGCACTCTTTCTGCACCAGTTCCGGCACCTGGGCTGGAAAGAAGTGACATGCAGATCATAATGAACAGTCCTCAGGTTCGGCGGTCCGATGCTAGCCTTCTGGCCGCCAAGGCGGAATGGTCCGCAGCACAAGCGCGCCGCAGCCCTGATGTCAGGGTCGCCGCATTCGCAAACCAGGATAACAATCGTGACGCGAATTTTGGAGTGGATCTTTCTTTCAATTACGAGTTGGACAGCACCGGCCAACGCCGCGCCGCAATAGCAGCGGCGGAATCGTTGGTCAAAGAGACAGAGTTTGCGCGCGAGCAGCTTATCCGAGAAATTACGCGAGAATTGGGTTTTATCCGTTCGGATCAAAAAGCGGGTGCCGATCGGTTGCGCGAAGCCCGGATTGCAGTGGAGGCTAACGCGGAAAGTGTCGCTGCATCCCGTGAACAATTTTCAATCGGCCGCCGCAGCCTCATTGAAATTCTGGATGCTCAGCGCGACTACGTAAATGCTCAGGAACGTTTGATCCTTGCGGAACAGAGCTACTTTCTAACCAATTATGCAGCCCTAAGCCTGACCGGAGACATACTCGACCTGCTTGGGGTTTCATTGGGCGACTGGGGCAATACACAATGAACGCATCCGACCCTGCCCCCAATGCCTCGTTACTTACACCGTTTGAAGCCTGTCTGTTGAATATCTCGTCGGCACTTGAACGGCCATTGAGTCTCGCGGCGCTGCACGCAGCGCAAACTGGCGCAGATGGGGATTTGACAATACGGGACATTCTCGCCCTCTCGCAAAAGGCGGGCATGCAGGCGGGGTATGGGGCAAAGCGCCTTTCCGAATTGGACAACAATCTGACGCCCACCCTGTTGCTGTTGGCAGAAGATAAAGCCGTTGTCTTTCACGGACGAACGCAAACCGGCGCTTTATTGGTCTTCGACCCAGAGCTAGGCGAAGGTGTCGGTGAAGTTTCCGAAGACAGGCTGGCAGCCTGTTATACCGGTTACGCAATCCTGTTCCGTCGCCATCACGACGGCGAAACGTTGGGGGGGGCCAGTTCACATGGCGGTCACTGGTTCTGGAACGCACTATCCGCCAGTCGTTGGTCATACATTCAGGTCGCACTCGCAGCGGCGCTGGCAAACCTTCTTGGTTTGTCCACGTCCGTTTTCATCATGGTGGTCTATGACCGGGTATTGCCTAACGAAGCGACTGAGTCGCTGATCGCTTTGACCATGGGCGTGGCGTTGGCATTGTGTTTTGACTTTGCCCTCAAGTTGCTGCGGGCGGGATTTATCGACAAGGCCGGGCAGAAAGCCGACTTGTTGATGGGCCGTCGCATTTTCGACCAGTTGCTGAACATCCAGATGAAATCGCGCATGGGGTCTACTGGTGCTATGACCGGCACCATTCGCGAGTTTGAAACTCTGCGAGAGTTCTTTACATCCGCGACGCTGGTGGCCGTTGTCGACCTGCCTTTCATTGGGTTGTTCATCCTGGTGATCTATCTGGTTGGGGGACAACTGGCTTTGATCCCCGCTCTGGCCGTACCTTTGGTGCTCCTGACAGGTTTGGCAGTGCAGCCAGTTTTATCAAGGATGGCGGAACGAAGCTTGTCCGATGGGCAGTCCAAACAATCAGTTCTGGTTGAGGCTGTTTCGGGACTAGAAACCATAAAAACAACGGCAGCAGGCCAAAAAATGCGCGCACGATGGGAACAGGCCATCGAACAGCAGTCAGCGCATGGTGCGCGAAGCCGGACGGTCACGCAATTCGCGCTGAACCTGACCGGATTCACCCAACAGGCCGCGCAAGTGCTTGTCGTATTTCTTGGTGTTTTTCTGATCACGAACGGGCAAGCCAGCATGGGTGCGCTGGTCGCTTCGGTAATGTTGACCGGTCGGGCGTTGGCCCCTCTGGGTCAACTGGCGCAGACGTTGACCCGCATTAACCAGGCCAGATGCGCTTATCGCAGTCTCAATGCGCTAATGCATGCAGAAAGCGAACGCCCGGAGGGGCGCACATGGCTGACCCGATCTGATTTCAAAGGGGAAATTGCCTTCAATAACGTGCATTTCTCGTATTCTGACCAAAGCGAAGATACCCTGCATGGTGTCTCATTCACAATCAAGCCTGGCGAGAAAGTCGCAATTCTCGGTCAAATCGGATGCGGGAAAAGCACGATTGCGCGCCTGCTATTGGGGCTTTACACGCCACGAGTGGGCTCGGTCATGGTTGATGGATTGGACATACGTCAGATCGACCCGGGTGACTTGCGACGCAATATCGGATCCGTTTTACAGGATGTCTGGCTTTTTTCGGGGTCTGTCAGGGACAATATCGCCAGTGGCGCAATCCGACCCAGAGATTGCGACATTGTCGAAGCCGGCCGCATTGCCGGAGTCGAAGAATTCGTGAACAGCCATCCTTTGGGCTATGATATTCAACTCGCGGAACGTGGTGAGGGGCTTTCCGGTGGGCAACGGCAGGCAATCGCCCTGGCACGGGCACTTGTCGGGCGTCCTCCGGTTTTGCTTTTTGACGAGCCAACCAGTGCGATGGACGTCAAAAGCGAAGCCCAACTGGTTCAGCGTCTGAGTAAGTCAACTTCCGGGTCAACCCTGGTCATTGTAACACACAGAACCAGCCTGCTGGAGCTTGTGGACAGAGTTATCGTTCTGGAAAACGGAAAAATCGCGGCTGATGGGCCCAAGAGCTTGCTGACGCAGCACATGCGCCAGAAAGGGAGGCACTTGAATGTCGCAGCATCCTGATCTGGCGAAGTTGGCGCGCGAAATGCAGGGGCGGTCCCCCGTTCGTGGTTCATTGCTCTTGCTGTTGATCCTGTCCTGTATTGTCTCGGCCGGGCTGTGGGCGCATTTGACCGAGTTGGATGACGTAACGCGCGTCGACGGGCGGATCGTGCCTTCGGGCGACATTCAGGTGATCGATGCCTCCGAACCTGGCGTGTTGCGGTCGCTCCATGTGCGCGAAGGTCAGTTGGTCGACAAAGGAACATTGTTGATGGAACTGGACGCCACACAACTCGACAGCCAACTTAGCCAGGAACAACAGCGCGCTTTCGGACTGCAAGCCCGTGCACGACGACTGCAAGCAGAAATTGATGGTACGCAATTGAATTTCGATGCGCAGTTGATCGAAGGTGCACCCAGTGTCGTGCGTTCGGAAACTGCATTGTATCAGGGTCGGCAAGCAGAGCTGGAAGCAGAAATCGCCATATTGGAACGACAACGTGAGCAAAAGCAGCGAGAACACGAAGAAGGTTTAGTGGATCAGGTAACAGCAGAAGAAACCCTAAAGGTGCTTGGGGAGGAGCGTGCAATCATAGCTCCGCTTGTCGAGCGGCAAATGGAACCGGCAACGACATTGCTGGCGTTGCGGCGCAGCGAAGCCGAGTGGCGCGGTCGCAAGGTCCGTGCCGAAACCGTGACCAGTAGGTTGCAAACCGGATTAGATGAAATAAATGATCGCATTCAAGCTGCTCACAGCCGATTTCGAAGTGCGGCGCTTACTGAATTGGCCATTGCAACTGCGGAACTGGCGGCTTTGCAACCCGCCTTGCCAGCCCTACGCGACCGCGCTGCACGAGCGCAGGTTCGCTCTCCGGTTCGCGGTATCGTCAACCGCATCCACCGAACCACCATTGGGGGTTTGGCGCGGAGTGGCGAAGACCTTGTCGAGATTGTTCCCCTGGACGACACACTATTGGTCGAAGCTTACGTAAAGCCCGAAGATATTGCATTTTTGCGTGCTGGACAGCCCGTAAAGGTAAAGATCACGGCTTATGATTTTGCGCGATACGGGGCGCTGGATGGTGAAATCGTACGGATTGGCGCCGATACCGTCACACGTTCAGAGCGGAACGACGAAGAGGTGTTCGTTGTGGAAATTCGCACGAGCGACACCATGCTCGATGGAAATGGTGTTGCTGTGGAAATCATACCCGGCATGATCGCAGAGGTTGACATTTTGTCAGGTCGAAAATCCGTATTGGAGTATCTGCTGGAACCTGTTGTGAAGATAAAAGATCAAGCTTTGCGTGAGTAACTGAAAAGACCATAAAATAGTTTTTTTTCAAATTCTTACAGTATCCTCGATCAACATTGCCTGACGCAGAGGGGATCGATAGAAATTCAGGTTCGCAATCTGACTACCAGAGCGTCATTATTTCCAGTCGACATCCCCCAGGAAAATATACCCGGCACCGTAGATCGTTTTGATCAGGCGCGGATTCTTTGGATCTTCACCAAGTTTCGTACGCAATCTGGAGATTCTGACATCCATAGCACGATCAAAACTGTCGCCGGCCGCACCGCCCAAAGACTCCTGCATCTGCCCCCTGCTGATCAGCCGTTTGGGGCTTTCCAGAAACAGACGCAGAACCTCGCCTTCAGCATGGCTGAAAGGTGTTTCAGACCCTGACCCGTCTTCCAGCACATACCGATCAAAATGCGCAATCCAACCGTTGAATTCAGCCGTATCCGATTGTGACGTCCGCCCGCGCGGTGCGCGCAACCTGGCGCGGACCCGGGCTACGACCTCGGTAGGGTCAAACGGCTTGGTAATATAGTCATCTGCGCCAAGCTCCAGCCCTGTCACACGGTCCTGAACCTGTGCTCGGCCGGAAATAATGATCACAGCTGCACCCTGTTCCAGCGCCAAGCGATGAACAAGCGCCAGCCCGTCGGTATCTGGTAAAGACAGGTCCACAAGACAAACATCCGGGGTCACTCGATTTAGGGCTGCTTCAAACTCTCTGGCACGAGAGAAGCTCTGCGTCCTGAAACCGGCATCCTCCAGGGCATCCGTCAGAATGCGCCGTATCTCGGGTTCGTCGTCGAGAATGGTCACCAGCGGTTGCGACATCAGGCGGCCTCGGTTTGGATGAGAGCGGACAATTGAGCCTGTGAGAACGGTTTACGCAAAACAGGGGCCAAAGCAAGGGCCCGTTGATGCAGCGGATCTGAAATTGGCAGAGATGTCATAAGGATAAACGGCAACCCCGGCTTCAACTGTTCAAGGATGTCCAAGCCTGTACCGTGTCCTTCCAGACGGATATCCGACAAGACTAGCGAAATGTCCTTCACACTTGATATCAAGGCCAGTGCTTCATCAACTGAATTTGCTTCAATGACAGTAAAGCCCAAATCCACAAGCATGTCCCTAAACTGCCCGCGCAGGTCTTCGTTATCTTCAACCAACAGTACCAACCCGTCCTGCGCCGGAGGAGCGGGCCGAAAAGGCAAGCGCATGACAACTGAGGCCCCAGATGGCGTATTTCTTAGATTCAGATCACCACCGGCAAGCTTGACCGTATCATAAACCATCGGCAGCCCCAGACCCGAACCGTCGCTCCCTTTTGTTGTAAAAAACGGGTTCAGCGCCTTTTCAAGCGCCTCGGGTGAAAACCCCGGCCCGGTGTCAGAAACTGTGACTTCGATCCAGATCTCACCTATGGCATGTGCACTGATCGTGATCTGGCCCGTGCTTCCGCAGGCGTCCCGGGCATTTAGGACCAAGTTTAATAGCGCATCCTGAACCATACCTGGATCAAGCATCAATGTCTGTTTCGGCAAGGTGTTTACGACGGACAGGCCTACACCGCGAGGCAGTGACGGTGTCGCCAGAATCCTCAGATCTTCCAACAATCCCCCAATGTCAGTGGCTTGCGGTTGCGGCGTTCGGTTTCCAGTCATGTCGGCGATCCGGTTCAGCAGTTGCCCGCCCCGACGCGCGGTTTGTTGAGTTGCCGCCACAAGTTCCCGCGCACCATCCGGCAAATCCATCTTGTCGAGGCGGGACTGCATCCCAAGGATAATAGTAAGCAGGTTGGAAAAGTCATGGGCAAGCCCGCTGGTCATCTGGGCCGCCATCGCCCGACGGCGGGTTTGCTGTAATGCAACGCGTGCCTGTGTCTCTTCGGTGATGTCCACCGACATCACGTACACGCCCCCTGCCCCATCCGGCGTAAATGAAACCCGAATACGGCGGGAATCCTGATCTTCAGTGAACTCAAAGACCGACGGCTCTCCGCTATAGGCCTTAAGCAAATGGGCCTGAACCCGTTCAAAGGCGGTCGCACCCAGCGCTTCAGAAATATGAAGCCCCAGAATATCGGACGGACGCCCAGGCATGACGGCGCTCAGCCGACGGTTCGAGTAATCGTAACGGCCGTCGCTGTCTAAATGCGCGATATGAGCCGGCATCATCTCGGTCACCATACGAGTGCGGGCTTCAATTTCGGTCAATTCCCGCTTGGCCTCTTCCAGCGCTGCGATCGTGGCCGCAAGTTTGCGGTTGGTTGCGGACAGTTCTTCCGCGTGGCTCAGCAACTGTTCCGACAGTTCCTCTGACCGCGCGCGCAACAGGTTTTCCGCCCGCCGTGTGCCGGTAATATCGGTGTAAACCGCGACCCACCCGCCTTGTGGCAGCGGCGCGCCTTCTATTGAAACAACCTGCCCATTGGGGCGCACGCGCTCCATGTAGTGAGGCTCAAACGCCAAGGCTTGCTGGACACGCAGATTGACCATTTCATCGACACTTTCATCGTCGCCATACTCACCGCGGCTGGCAAGAAAGTGGATCGTGTCGCGAAACAGAGCGCCCCTTTGAACCAGCTCGTCCGGCAAACCGAACATTTCCTGGAAGCGGCGATTGCTGAGCACCAGTTGCAACTTGCTGTCATAAATGGAAAGCGCCTGACCGATCAGGTTCAGCCCGGCGGTCGTCATCGCCTTGATACGCTTTTCGGTTATGTTCAAGTTGGTCTTCTCCACGGCTCATGCGTAGCATCAGAAATCACGCGCGGGTAGTGGAATTGAGAGGAGGCGTTTTCAGACCCAGCCTTCGGTTTAATGCTTTTGACGATCCGTGAATGCACAACGTGAAAATACGTTGACAAATCAGCCCACAACAATACGCCCGGCGGTGCCAGAAACGATGAAGGTGTACAATATCCGCGTTCTAAGATGTATATCTGGGGCGGGATTTTGCACCTTCAGATGTGATCGAGTGCAAGGACAACGTGTGGTCCATGTTTCTCATCCTGTGGCGCAACATCTGTCGGCTTAACCGTGCGAGATCCGTTGCAAAATCTGGATTCTCCGCGACGTTCTCGAATTCGCCCTTACCTAGATGGTCGAACAGGATCGGGGGCAGGTCGGCAGCGAACTCGACCAGGGTGAACCGTTCATCCCGCAATATTCCCAAACACGAGTCGCTGTTACCGGTCCCCAATTCCTGCTGCCATAACGTCGGGTTTTCAGGTTCTGAGAAATCAAGTTCGCTGAAAGAATAATCGCGCCAATTGTCCGGGATATTACCCCGCAACAATGGCAGCAAGGATCGACCATCCATAGCGTTTGGAACAGCCTGCCCTATCCAGTCCAGTATGGTCGGAGTGACATCCACAGACTCGGTTGGTACTTTGATCTTGCTTCCAGCCACAGCTTCGTTCCCTGGCAAACGGATCATAAGCGGTGTGTGATACGCCGCATCGTAGACCGTCATCTTGCCCCAGCTGTGTCGATCCCCCAGCATTTCACCATGATCGGCGGTGATAACCAGCAGTGTATCGTCGTATTGCCCGCTGTCCTTCAGGTACTGGACAACACGACCGATGTGGTGATCAACCTCGGTCGCCAGGCCCAGATATATAGCACGCAAGGTGCGAATGTTTTCGTCCGTAGGTTCAACGTCGTCGAAACCGTGAACGAATTTTTTCGCGCTATAGGTATCCAGCTTTGGTCCGAAAAACGGGTGCAGTGCTTTTTCTGCTGCCGCGCTTGGCAAGCAATGCGGCAAAGGGATGCCCGCCGGGTCATACATATCATTGTAAGGGGCCGGTGCGACCAACGGCGGATGAGGGCGGATATATGTCAAATGGGCGAACCAACCCTTTCCACGATGCGGCGCGATTCCGTCCAGGAAGGCATTGGTCAAAAAGGCTGTGTCGCTGTCTTCGGCCCGATACAGCGCGGGATCGTTCAATCGCGGCTGTCCACCAACAGGCGAAACGGGCTTGTAAACATCCCAGTACGTTTCGAACTGGTACCCCTTTTTCATCAAATGCGCTTGCCACGGATATGATTCTTCAAGGCGCATTTCGACAACTTCGACAAACCCTGTCATCGACTGCTCGTAAGACTTGAGATCTGGGTCATTGGGATCATGGACGCGCGGATCGGCGGAGGTATCTGTGTACCCAAACAACATTGGCAAGTAACCAGCTTTGCGCATTTCCGTGGCGATGTTCGGGGTATCGTGCCGTAACGGCGTGCCGTTTCTTACCGACCGGTGATTCATAGCATATTGGCCGGTCAGGATCGACGCGCGCGAGGGACCGCAGGGATTGGTGACCGAAAAATGGCGGGTAAAGGTCACGGCCTCATCCATAAAAGCCCGTAAATTTGGAAGGTTCACATGATCTGCCAAGGCCCCGGACAAGCAATCCGCTCTGAGTTGATCGATGATGACAAACAAGACGTTCTTGGTCTGATGCATACCGACTTCTCCCATTCCGCGCCGTATTAACCAACGCGGAATGTGTCTTGCTTCCGGCTTATGCGCAACCGATTTGTGGGTTGTACATGGCACATAATCCCCAAAAAAGTCGCAGAGCGAAAACATCTGGCAGGGATCAGTTCAAGGCGGTCCAATACTGCGACCGGCGTGACGCCAAGGCCATGCGGCGCGGCAAAAAGATGTCCAATGGCACAAAGCCGTTGCGGTCTTCGAGTGTTTCACTTCACATGACCTCATGACGCAGCCCACGATAATCTCAGAATACGATTCCAACGGCACTCGTGTACGCATATCCGGAGAGCTGCTCACGCAATCGCTGCAAACCGTTGAGCAGGGTTTTGCCTCTGTCCGTCTAACCGGAGACAGGGTCGTTCTTGATCTGTCCGATGTCAAAGCTCTTGATACAGGCGGTGCCTGGCTGATCGCGGATCTCGGTAGACGCTTCACGTCGCAAGGTGCAACACTTGAGTTTCAAGGGGTGAAACCAGCACATGCCACTCTGATAGATACTGTAACCCGCAGCATCCCCGACGAACCCGGTGAGCTTGATAAACCGCGAAGTCTGCTAGATTTGATCGCCCAAATGGGCCACATCACGGTAGGCGCCTGGCGGGACACACTTTCGATCCTCGAATTTCTGGGTCTGACACTGCATAGGCTGTTTCGTACCATTATCATGCCATGGCGACTGCGCAAGGCAGCGCTGGTCACGCACATGGAAGAAACCGGGTTCAAGGCACTGCCAATCGTGGCCCTTATGGGATTTCTGATCGGTGTCGTACTCGCCTTTCAGGGCGCGACCCAACTGAAGCAATTTGGAGCTGAGATATTCGTGGTCGAGCTGATCTCGATCTCGGTTCTGCGTGAACTGGGCATATTGCTGACCGCCATAATCGTTGCCGGGCGCTCGGGTTCTGCATTCACCGCATCTATTGGTTCGATGAAAGTGCAGGAAGAAATTGACGCAATGCGAACACTGGGTCTGGACCCGATCGAAGTTCTGGTCATTCCCCGCGTATTGGCCTTGTTGATCATGCTGCCCATATTGGGGTTTGTCGCCGATATGGCAGGCCTGTTTGGCGGCGCCTTGATGAGCTGGATCGACCTGGGTGTAAGCCCCGGCATGTTTCTTACTCGTTTGAAGGAAAACACCGACGTCTGGCAACTGGCGGTCGGCCTGATCAAGGCACCGTTCTTTGCGCTCGTCATCGGCGTTGTTGCCTGCTGGCAGGCAATGCAGGTCAAAGGGTCCGCCCAAAGTGTCGGTCAACGTACGACAGCATCAGTTGTTCAATCCATTTTCATGGTGATCGCAATCGATGCTTTGTTTTCGATCTTCTTCTCAGAGATCGGAATATGACATGAACAATGACACACAACAGGCATCGTTGGCCGCGACCACAGACCGCGAGGCGGTCATTCGTGTGCGCGGGCTCCGAACTCAGTTCGGTACGCAAGTGGTTCATGAAGGCCTGAATCTTGACGTCTGGCGGGGAGAGGTTCTGGGAATCGTCGGCGGGTCGGGCACCGGTAAATCCGTGTTACTCAGAACTATCGTAGGGCTGAACAAACCCGCCGCCGGAGAAATCGAAGTTCTGGGCGTCGATGTTCTGAATGGTCCGGAAGATGATCGTCGCAGAATCGAACGCCACTGGGGCGTTGCCTTTCAGGATGGGGCACTGTTTTCGTCGCTGACCGTGCTCCAAAATGTGATGGCTCCGTTGCGGGAACACACAGGTCTCAGCGAAAAACTGATGGAGTCTCTGGGTGCATTGAAGATCAGCCTTGTGGGCCTGCCACAGCTGAGTTGCGGTAAGTTTCCCTCGGAATTATCGGGCGGTATGCGCAAACGCGCCGCGCTGGCCCGGGCGCTGGCCCTTGACCCCGAGATCGTTTTTCTGGACGAACCGACCGCAGGATTGGACCCTATCGGCGCAGCGGCATATGATGAACTGATCGGCGAGTTACAGCAGGCACTTGGGTTGACAGTTTTTATGGTCACCCATGATCTGGACAGCCTTTACGCCATCTGTGACCGCGTTGCAGTGCTTGCAGAAAAGCGCGTGTTGGTTGAAGGTCCGATTGAGGACATGACCAAGGTCGACCATCCTTGGGTACAGGAATACTTCACAGGCCCCCGCGCCCGCGCGGCGCAGCAGAAGGGGCAAAACAGGTAAAGGCAATGGAAACCCGGGCGAACTATATCCTCATTGGCGCGTTTACCCTTGCGGGGTTGCTGGGCGCATTCGGCTTTTTCCTGTGGCTCGCCAAGTTTGAGATCACGCGCCAATACGCTTATTACGATGTTCTTTTCGACAATGTCGCGGGTCTGTCGGCGGCAGGCGGCGTAAACTTCAACGGCCTGCCCGTCGGGCAGGTCATTTCGTTGGAACTGGACGAAAATGATCCGTCAAAGGTTCGGGTGCGGATTGAAGTGGACGCAGACATTCCGATAACCGATGAGACAATCGCACAGCTTCAGTCACTTGGCGTAACCGGTGTTGGCTACGTTGAACTGACCGGTGGATCGGCTAACGCTGAACGATTGCCACAAAAGAGCATTATCAAGAGCAAACGCAGCGCAATTCAATCCCTGTTCGAAGGCGCGCCAAAAGCTCTGGATGAAGCCGTGACGCTTTTGGAAAACCTGAACAAAGTCGTCGATGATAAAAACCGGGAAGCTGTGAGCGGTATTCTGGACAATCTTGCTTCGGCTACAGGTAAACTGGACAAGACACTGACAAGTTTTGAATCCGTCGCAAGTGACATCGGCAGCGCTGCGCAGGATATTGGCGCGTTTTCAAAGCGGCTGGACCCTCTGATCGAAACCGCTCAAACAACGCTTAAGACCGGCTCTGAAACACTGGAAGCTGTCAAAACGGCATCCGAGTCCGCCAAGACAGCGCTGGATGAAGCTAATACAACCATTCAGATGGCGGACCGTATTTTGCAGCAAGACGTGAAGCCTTTCATTGAGCGAAGCTCGCAACTGGCTGAACGATTGACCGTTTTATCTGATGAAGGCAGCGTTACCCTTGGAATTGTGAACGAAACCGTGATGAACGCCAATACGACGCTTGGCTCGATTACTACGGCGATGGAGTCCGCCAAGGGGGCGCTGGCTTCGGCAGAATCCGCTTTTGACTCTGCAAATCGTGTCATGGAGGAAGACGTGGCACCTGTAGCGGAAGATGTCCGGAAGGCGGCCAATCAGGTGACCGAAACCGTCGCGGGCATCACGGAAAAGATCGACCAGATCTCGGACGACGTCCTGAGCGCGTCAAATTCCGCGTCCGAACTATTGGGAACCATCGATGGCATTGTTCAGAGCAACCGCCGACAAGTTTCGGATTTCCTGCGTGTCGGGTTGCCTCAATTTATTCGTTTCATCGAAGAATCCCAGCGCCTTGTCATCGGTCTGGATCGCCTCGTAGACAAAGTTCAACGCGATCCGGCACGTTTCCTGTTGGGCACCCAAGCATCGGAGTTTCGTCAATGATCAAGCCTGCACTTGCAATGTTGATGGTTGTCTTGTTTGGCGGCTGCGCTGGTTTGGGCACGTTGCAACAAGCGGCAAAACCAAATGATTTGTATCTGCTTACCCCTAAAAGCACGTTTTCCTCGGCGCTGCCCAGGATTGACAAGCAGATCGTCGTTCAGGAACCGTCGGCAACCGCCGCAGTGAACACGGACCAGATTGCCGTTCAGCCTACTCCGTTGCAGGTGCAATACCTGCCCCGCGCTCGTTGGGTCGATCGCGCACCTTTGATCGTTCAGACCCTTTTGGTCGAAAGCTTCGAGAACTCGGGCAAAGTTGCAGCCGTTGGACGCTCAACCGTAGGCCTGCGGGCCGATTACATAATTGTACCCGACCTTCGAGAGTTTCAGGGGGTTGTGATCGCGGACACCGAGAACGGAACCAAAGTTCGTATTGAAGTGCGCATGAATATCAAGGTGATCGACGAGTACGAAGACAAAATCATTGCATCTAGCTCGTTTCAGGAAAACGTTGTGGCGACCAGCGATCAGACACCCGACCTGATCAGCGCATTTGATCTGGCTTTAGGGCGCGCGATGAGAGATTCTGTTGAATGGAGCATTCGCAAGATCAATACCCACGTGGCAAACAACCCGCGATCCATTCCCAGATAACGAAAGTTGCATAAGACGGCGGAAAAAGCGGGCAATTACGGCCGCGCTTTCACATGACCAATCATCGCGCTACCTAATGTGGTTTTCAGAATTGTGCGGCCGAAGCTCGGTTCCAATCATCTCCAAATTCTTCGGGAATGTCGTCCTTTAACAAGGCACCGTCCTCCAGATAAATATAAAGCTCGGCATAGGTACGCTCATGCTCGTCCGCAGTTCGGCGCAGGATATCACAGGGATGTAACTCGGACGCTTTTTCCTTGCCCATCGCGCCCAAAAGCTCGCGGAAACTTTCCAGTGTGGCATCGTGATAGCGATGAACACGCCGGCGTTTCTGCGGCACATTCACGGCGCGCCCGCGGATGGGATCTTGTGTAGCCACCCCTGACGGACAACGGTTTGTGTTGCAATGCAATGCCTGGATGCAACCCACCGCAAACATCATCGCACGCGCCGAATTGCACATGTCGGCACCAAGCGCCAACTTCTCGACCATGTCATAACCGGTCGCCACTTTTCCGGAACAGATGATCCGAATCTTGTCACGCACTCCGGCACCGCGCAAACAGTTGCCGACAAAGATCAAGGCTTCGTTCAGGGGCATACCCAACCGGTTGGTGAATTCCACCGGGGCTGCGCCCGTGCCCCCTTCTGCCCCGTCAATTGTGATGAAATCCGGCAAGATACCCGTTTCAAGCATTGCTTTACAGATCGCCATGAATTCGGACGGCCTGCCGATGCACAGCTTGAACCCGACAGGTTTGCCGCCGGACATCTCTCGCAAGTGCTGGACAAAATGCATCAAACCTGTGGGCCCATCGAATGCGCTGTGGGTAGGCGGAGAAATCACATCCTGATGTTCAGGCACACCCCGTATCTCGGCAATCTCGGCATCGACTTTGGCGGCAGGCAGAACACCGCCATGGGCAGGTTTTGCGCCTTGTGATAACTTGATCTCAATGGCCTTGACCACGTCCTTGCCTGCCTTTTCGGCAAACTTGTCCTTGTCAAATCCACCAGCAGGGGTCCGGCACCCGAAATAACCCGTCCCGATCTGCCAGATGATGTCACCACCTTCGGCCAGATGATGCGGTGACAGCCCGCCTTCTCCGGTGTTATGCGCGAACCCCCCATCCTTGGCTCCTCCGTTCAGCGCGCGGATGGCGTTGGCGCTGAGCGCGCCAAAGCTCATGGCAGACACGTTGAGGCGTGAGGCGCTGTATGGTTGCGTACATTGTGGACCGCCCAGCATTACACGTTCTTCACTCTTGTCCACATGTTTGGGGGCTAATGAGTGGTTGGCACGATGATACCCGGTTTCCGTAATGTCGTATTGTGTGCCGAACGCCTGTGTGTCCACCTGCCCCTTGGCCCGAGAGTAAACCAACCCTCGGACAATCCTGTTGAAAGGCCGTCCACTTTCGTTGGTTTCCACGAAATATTGGCGAATTTCCGGACTTACAAATTCCAGCATGTACCGGAAATGCCCAAGAACCGGATAATTGTTCAGGACGTTATGTTTGGTCGTCAGAACATCATAAAGACCGATGATCGCATACGGCACCAAAATGAGCAGAAGCCAATGCGCAGGCGACCAGAAGAACCCAAGGATCAGAACCAACGGCAGACAGACACAGCTCAGAAAAAAGAAAATTCTGCGTACAATCATGTTCCATACTCCTTGTGTTATTATCGGGCTGATGAGCCATGCTGTCAGAACTCAACGTGAAACAGATTGAAATTTTATTTCAAGTGCCCGCGGAAAAATGTCTGCTGAGGGGCGCAAACGTGAAATCATGTTACGAACCGCCCAACTGTTGAACCCGGTGCAACCGGCGGATAAATCACGCTTAACGGACGACAAAGGGCCGATCCTTGGCAAACACACAATCCCACCTCTGGCGTGACCGAAAAAGCGTGATGTATCTGTCCGTCTTCGCAGGCGGTGCGCTTGGGTCGTTGTTGCGTGAGGCGTTTGCACTAGAGATCCCAGGCCTAAGCTTTCTCACCTCGACTTTCGGCATCAACGTGGTCGCCTGTTTTGTTCTGGGCTGGCTGTATTCCGTGCGCAATAAAGTGCACGCGCATGTTCTGCACCTTGGCGCTGTCGGGTTTTGCGGTGGATTGTCGACCTTCTCATCTTTTGTTGCTGATCTTGAACGAATAGCCGATGGCGGCCTATGGGTAACGTCCCTGGCAATCGGGCTGGAAGTTTCATTTGGCCTTGCTGCCGCGCTGATTGGCGAAAGACTTGGTCGACATTTTCATTCCAAAACGTTGTCGTCATGAACGAATTGTATCTTCATTTCATGTTCGCTTTGGGTGGAGGTCTGGGGGCCGTGATGCGCCATTGGCTGGCGCTGAAGATTCGGCACGACTTGCCACTGGCAACCTTACTTGTAAATGTGTTGGGTAGCTTGCTGCTGGGGATCTGGGTTGGGTATTTGGGCGGTCCTGTAGACATACCCGAGGACCAAAAACGCCTTGTTTTCGGGTTTTGCGGCGGTTTTACGACTTTCTCCAGCTTTGCCTACCAATCGCTTGAACTTCACCGCGAACGCACATTGTTTTTGGCAGCAGGCAATATTCTGATCAGCCTTGCTCTGTGCTGGTTTTCGTTCTGGCTTGGCCTGTTGCTAGCGAGCTAAAGCGCACCAAACTGGGCAACAAACTCAGACGCTGATCTGCTCTTCTTTCCAGCCTACGTTGAGTCCCAAACCGCGCCAACGGTTTGACAAATAAAGAGTTTGAAAAGACTTATCGCTGTAAGCTGAACTGCATCGAGTGTTCTGGTGTGTGAGCAATGGTCTGTGTCCCTGATCCGGACATGGGCCATTTCTTAATCGGATCAGACCCCATAACGGGCAAGAAACATATCAACGGCTTGTGTCGCTACTTCGGCGATTTCTTCTTTGCTGAACGAATTCTGAATTCCAAAGGCCGCTCGAGTCCAGATCCTTACCTTGCAAAGCTCGGAAAACTGCTCGGCCGCGATATGAACATCTTCAACCACCAACTCACCTTTGGCCACGGCTTTTTCAAGATATTCCGCCATTTGACGCTGGCCGTTTTGTGGCCCCGCCTCGTAAAATGCGCGGCCAAGTTCCGGAAACCGGTCCCGTTCGGCAACACAAATCCGGAATACTTGCTGCGCGAAATCTGAAACCAGAAACGCCGTCAGCTGCGTCGCCGCGATCATCAGTACTTCGCGGGCGGGTTTGGTCTCGTCGATCATCGCCACGACCCGTTCAGCCATCAGGCAGCATTCTGTTTGCGCAACTTCCATGAACAAAAGACGCTTGTCCGGGAAATAGCTGTACAAGGTTGCTTTTGACACCCCAGCCGCGCGGGCAATATCATCCACGCTTGCGCCCTCAAATCCATCCGCCATGAAAACCTCTCGGGCCCCGCGCAAAACCTGATCGAACTTTCGGCCTGTGCGCAGGATGGTGGCGGTCTGGGTCATGTCATCTCCTCGATCAATACCTGTCACAGTTTATAAACCGTTCGGTTCAGGTACAAGGATTCTCGTATTCCCCTTTACTCTGACCTCGCTCAATTTAGGGTGTTGAGCTCTTGCGACGGTTCTAAACCGTGCTAGGACTTGGCCCATGGCCGATATCTTTTTGCGTACACTTCCCTTTTTTGCAATCATCGGCCTTGGCTTTTGGGCTGGGCGCACACGGTTCTTTACAGCCGAAGCAACCGCATATCTAACCAAGTTCGTCTTCTTCTTCGCGCTGTCGGCAATGTTGTTTCGATTTGCAGCGACCCTGCCCTTTGCCGAGATTTTCAACGCAAGACTGATCTTCGGTTATCTCATAGGCACCGCTGCTGTTTATGGCATAGCAACTTGCATAGCGTGGATACGCGGCCTTGACGTGCCTACTTCGGCGGTTGAGGCACAATGCGCTGCTATTGGGAACGTTGGCTTTCTTGGCCTGCCAATGCTCGCGCTGCTGTTCACCGAAGCCGCTATTGGCCCGGTCATGCTGGTCCTGACCGTAGATCTGGTGGTATTCTCGTCTCTGATCGTGATCCTGATCAACGGTGGGCGCGACGGCAGGCTGACCCCAGCCACATTCAAACTGATTGGAATGGGTCTGCTCAAGAACCCGATGATTGTCTCGATCTCTGCCGGGCTCGTCTGGTCATCCCTGCAAATCCCGGTTCCCGATCCGTTGAACAACTTTCTTGACATTCTGGGTGGTGCCGCAACCCCCGGAGCACTTTTTGCCATCGGCGCTTCCTTGGCAAGCAAATCCGCGGAAAGAATTCAAATCGCTGCCTGGTTGAGTTTCTGCAAACTAGTGATCCACCCGCTTTTCGTAGCAATCGCCCTAATCTGGCTGATCCCGATCGAAACATTCCCGGCAAGCGTTGCAATTGCGGCGTCCGCTCTGCCCGTAGCAGGAAATGTCTATATGCTGGCCGCGCATTACAGCATTGCCCCACAGCGCGCCTCGGCTGCTATTTTGTTGTCGACGCTCGTCAGCATTGTCACCATACCACTTGTTATTGCGGTTCTAGGTACCCCCTGACCTTCACCTTTTCAAAAATACTCACTCCAAAGGCACTCGGACTTTACGCCGGGTCCGTGGATCGTTAGCCATGTTGCGACTCTAGAATAAGGACGATGCCTGATGGAAACCCTTTCGGAAAATGCCTGCTTCGGTGGAGTGCAAGGCGTGTATCGCCACGCTTCGTCGGCATGCCAATGCGACATGACGTTTGGCCTTTTTCTTCCGGCCGAGGCGAAAGATGGCCCGGTTCCGATCTTGTGGTATCTGTCTGGTCTGACCTGCACCCATGAAAACGCGATGACAAAAGCTGGCGCACAGGCGTGGGCTGCGGAACAGGGAATTGCAGTGGTGTTTCCCGACACTTCGCCACGCGGTGAAGGTGTTGCGGATCACGACGACTACGATTTGGGTCAGGGCGCTGGGTTCTACGTGAACGCCACGCAGGAGCCTTGGGCACCGCATTTCCGGATGTGGGATTACATTGCCGACGAATTGCCCGCCCTGCTGTTCGAAAACTTTGCCATCGATAGCGAACGTCAGGCCATCACGGGTCATTCCATGGGCGGGCATGGTGCATTGACGTTGGCCATGAACCTTCCGGGACGGTACCGCTCGATTTCGGCCTTCGCACCCATCGCGAACCCGACGGGCGCTGACTGGGGGCGCAAACAGCTGGGCGCGTATCTGGGGGATGATGAATCTCTTTGGGCCAAACACGATGCTTCCCTGTTAATGAAAGAAACCGGTTTCGACGGCCCCATCCTGATCGATACGGGCACCAATGATCAGTTCATGGACTTGCTGCGCCCCGAAGCGCTTGCCCAAGCCATCGCTGAGCGTCGCCAGCAAGCAACCATCCGCCTCCAGCCGGGGTATGACCATTCATATTTCTTTGTATCTACCTTCATGGAAGATCACATCGTTTTCCACGCCGAAGCGCTGTACGGAGACTGAGGTATGAGCAAATACGATTATGATCTGGTCATCATCGGTTCCGGGCCTTCGGGGCGTTCTGCAGCCATTCAGGCTGGCAAGCTCAAGCGACGGGTTCTGGTGATCGACCGTAAAGACCGTTTTGGTGGGGTGTCCGTTCACACGGGCACTATCCCATCCAAAACATTGCGCGAAACAGTTCTGAATTTGTCCGGTTGGCGCGAGCGCAGTTTTTATGGCCGTTCCTATCGGGTCAAGGACCAGATCCGCGCCGAAGATCTGAAAGCCCGCCTGCACATGACCCTCGATCACGAGGTCGATGTGTTGGAACATCAGTTCAACCGGAACCACGTCGATACTCTGGACGGTTTAGCCAAGTTCGTCGGGCCACATGAAGTGGAAGTCGCCACCGATGCTGGAGAGACCACACGTGTAACGGCCGCCAAGTTTTTGATTGCGACAGGAACCAAGACCTATCGCCCCGATTATGTTCCGTTCAACGGCAAGACCGTGGTCGATGGCGACGAGTTTCTGGAAATGGCGGAGATCCCGCGTTCACTGGTTGTTATCGGTGCCGGGGTCATTGGGGTCGAATACGCCACGATGTTCTCGGCGCTGGACGTTCGGGTGACGCTGATCGAGCCGCGGGATACGTTTCTGGACTTCATCGATAGCCGCTTGATCCATGATTTCACCCATCAAATCCGCGAAAACGGTGTTGATCTGAGGTTGGGATCGGCTGTCGAAAAGATTGAAGATGCGGGCGAGCATGTGGAAGTGACCCTAGAAAACGGGCGTCACGTGCGGGCCGAAATGCTGCTGTTTGCAGCCGGGCGCATGGGCGCAACATCGAAACTCAATCTGGACTCAGTTGGACTGGAAACCGATCACCGCAATCGGATCAAGGTAGACCGCAAGACATATCAGACCGCGGTTCCGCATATCTAC
>NZ_JBXWSG010000060.1:0-23525 GCF_059613305.1 Ruegeria sp. BHSB056
CGGCTTCGGCTTCGGCTTCGGCTTCGGCTTCGGCTTCGGCTTCGGCTTCGGCTTCGGCTTCGGCTTCGGCTTCGGCTTCGGCTTCGGCTTCGGCTTCGGCTTCGGCTTCGGAAAGTTCTTCTTCTACGGTCTCAGTCGGGTCAACAGGTGTATCTTCCTGTTGCAGTTCGGGTTCGACGACGTCATCTGCCTTGGGGGTTTCCACCGGCTTTTCTTCGGACTTTTTCTTACCAGCCACCGCAATATTCCCCTTATCGAATCCAAATTCAGATGAATAACAGCCCCACTCAAGTTAATCGGGGACCGCGCCGCCCTCAACCCGCAACGCATGTTTCACAAGCTTTTTGACAGCCTTACGCATTTTCTTTGGTGTCGGCTTCTTTGCGATCTTCAGGTGCTCATAGCCCAAGGAATAAAGGGGATCAGCCGTAGCCTGGCTGATCGCAACCAGCCAAAGGGGGGCCGATCCGGCCCAGATATCGGCAAAATGTCGCGCCGTACGCGGCGAGAAAAGCGGAGCAATTATCGGCAGATTTCCTCTGGCGGCCTCGGTTGCCACGGGTGTTAGCGGCAACAACCGCTGCTGATAGACCGGCTGTTCCCGAACGGTCAGACCAGATTCGGTCAGGCTGCCAGCGACATTGCCCCGTGTATGCTCACCTCGCAGGTGCAAAAGGGGGCTTTTGGGCCGATGCTTGAGCAGATGCCCGACCAGTTCTTCTGCCGTGGTTCCGACCATCTTGGCCTGCCACCCATACCCTTTCGCGGTACCGGTTGTTGCGGGTCCCACGCAATAAGCCGGCAGAGTGCGATCAACACCTTTCGAGACCGCCGCATTCACCGCATTGGCCGATGTAAAGATCAACCCCTTTACACCTTTGGTATCCACCGCAACTGGCAGAGGCCGGATTTCCATGATCGGCGAATAGAGAACCTGAACCCGGGATTTGACGCGGGTTGGCAGCTGCTCGACAAACCTTTCCGAGGCGGAGCGAGGGCGGGTCATCAACAAAAACAACGTGTGGCGCCTTGACCCTTCAGGATTGTTTGCATCCGCGCAGGGTGATACCCCGCCGTATATACATGATGCAACGGATCAGGGTGATGGTGCAAACACTTACCGTATTGGGTTTGGAAAGCAGCTGTGACGACACAGCCGCAGCCGTCGTGCGCCAGACCGAAGGTGCCAAAGCCGAAATCCTGTCTTCTGTGGTGCACGGTCAAACCGATCTGCACAGCGCCTTTGGCGGTGTCGTGCCCGAGATTGCAGCCCGTGCGCATGCCGAAAAGCTGGATGTCTGCGTCGTGCAGGCGCTGGAGGCCGCCGGTCTGTCGCTGCGCGACATGGACGCCATTGCCGTCACCGCCGGGCCCGGTCTGATCGGAGGGGTCATGTCCGGTGTCATGTGTGCCAAAGGGCTGAGCGCCGCCACGGGCCTGCCGCTGATTGGCGTCAATCATCTTGCGGGTCACGCCCTGACACCCCGCCTGACTGACGGCGTCGCCTTCCCTTACCTCATGCTTCTGGTGTCGGGCGGCCATTGCCAATACCTGATCGCCCATAGCCCCGAGCAGTTTACCCGCCTGGGCGGCACCATCGACGATGCGCCAGGGGAAGCCTTTGACAAGACCGCTCGCCTGCTGGGCCTGCCGCAACCCGGCGGCCCGTCTGTCGAGGCTGAGTCCCGTGATGGTAATCCCCAGCGGTTCCGCTTTCCCAGGCCACTGCTCGACCGGCCCGGCTGTGACTTGTCTTTTTCGGGGCTGAAAACAGCGTTGATGCGGATGCGCGACCAGATCGTGGCCGACAAGGGTGGACTGACCCGTCAGGACCGTGCTGATCTGTGCGCAGGATTCCAGCAGGCCATAGTGGACACATTGGCCGAGAAAACCCGCCGCGCGATTGATCTGTACCTTGATCACAACCCTGTTGATCCCGTTGTCGCGGTCGCAGGTGGGGTGGCAGCGAATTCGGCTATTCGGACAGCATTAGAGTCTGTTTGTGCGCAGCAAGGCGCTCGGTTTACAGCACCTCCGCTGGCTTTGTGCACGGACAATGCCGCGATGATTGCCTATGCGGGTCTTGAACGCATTCGCACCGGCGCGCGCGACGGTCTGGACCTGACTGCCCGCCCCCGCTGGCCGCTAGATCAACGCAGCCCGGCCATGCTGGGCAGCGGTAAGAAAGGGGCCAAGGCATGAACGTATCTGTCCTAGGATCCGGTGCGTTTGGTACCGCTTTGGCGATCTCGCTGTCAGGCAACGGGCCGGTAACTCTGTGGTCCAGAAACGCCGATCAGGCGCGGCAGATGCACGAGACGCGCGAAAACTCCACCCGGCTGCCTGGGGTTTCCTTACCCACGAACATCGCCGTAACCGCAAATATCGCTGAGGCGTCGAAGGCTGACATTCTGCTTTTAGCCGTTCCTATGCAGCAATTGCGCAGCGCCTTGCAGGATCACGCCCCGGTGCTGCGCGGCAAGACATTGGTCGCTTGCTGTAAGGGGATAGAGTTGGATTCTGGCCTCGGGCCCGTTGCGGTCATCAGGGATGTTGTCCCCGACGCCCCGATCGCTTTGCTGACAGGACCCAGCTTTGCAGATGACATAGCGCGCGGTTTGCCCACTGCGTTGACACTGGCTTGCGGTGATACGAATCTTGGCAAAGCTTTGCAGACCGAGCTGGCCACTGCGAATCTGCGCCTCTATCGGACCACTGACACCATAGGTGCTGAACTTGGCGGGGCGCTGAAGAACATCATGGCCATCGGTTGCGGCGCAGCAATCGGCGCGGGGCTGGGGGACAGCGCCCGGGCCGCGTTGATGACGCGCGGTTTTGCGGAAATGCAGCGCTTTGCCGCCCTGCGTGGCGCGCGTCCTGACACCCTGATGGGCTTGTCCGGGCTTGGGGATCTGGTGTTGACCTGTTCCTCAGAGCTTTCCCGAAACTACCGTTTTGGCCTTAGTTTGGGTCTGAACCAACCGTTTGACCAACGTACTACTGTCGAAGGCGTTGCCACCGCGCGAGCTATGTCAGAGATTGCCGTCAAAGAAGGGCTGGACATGCCCATCAGTACAACTGTGGCGGATCTGAGCCATGGTGCCTACAGTGTGACCGAGGCCATCCAAAACCTGCTCAACCGCCCACTCAAGGAGGAATAACATGCTGATCGCACTCATCGCCCGTGACAAAGCCGGGGCGCTGCAAACCCGGCTGGACAATCGCGCGGCCCATCTAGCCTATATCGAAGAAACGGGTGTTGTTTCGCAGGCAGGGCCGCTGCTGGATGGCGACGCCATGATCGGTTCGCTGGTTGTGCTCGACGTCGAAGATCTGGCTGCCGCGCAAAACTGGGCAGATAATGACCCCTATGCGAAGGCGGGATTGTTCCAGTCGGTTGAGCTGGTTCCCTGGAAAAAGGTGATTGGCTGATGGCATATTGGCTATTCAAGACCGAGCCTTCGACCTGGAGCTGGGACCAGCAAATGGCCAAGGGGGACACGGGCGAGGAATGGGACGGTGTGCGCAACTATCAGGCGCGCAATTTCATGCGTCAGATGGCCATTGGGGATTGGGGATTCTTCTACCACTCTCAAAAGGACAAATCGGTTGTGGGTATTGTCGAGGTATGCGCCGAGGCACATCCCGACAGTTCCACCGATGACGAGCGCTGGGAATGCGTGGATATCAAGGCCGTCCGGTCCTTTTCCAAGCCCGTGACACTGGACCAGATCAAGGCCGACGAACGGCTTGCCGACATGGTGCTGGTGAAAAACTCTCGTTTGTCGGTGCAGCCGGTAACTGACGATCAATGGAAGGCGATCTGCGCCTTGGGTGAAACGCAGCCGGATTGACCTGCCGACCCGTATCAAGTGCAAAACTTCTCAAACGTCCGGCAAGGTGTTATGTTTCCAAGGGTTACGCCGGGTGGGGACCTGAAGGTTATGATTGCTCTGGTCGTAACCGCTTGGTGTTGTTCGGATAAATTCGATATGTTTTGAAAGTTTGAACCCCGTGTCTGACAACGAAAACGGCAACGGGACGCTCGATAACACCGTTGCTGCGAAAAGCACGAAAACCTGGGAAGCGCGCCTGAAAGAAGCGCGGGAAAAACGCGCGTCAGTGCTTGCGAAGGCGCAAGAAGAGACGTCGGAAGAACCTGTTTCGACATCTGTCCAGACAGACGAACCACCCCCGCCGGATGATACAGATACTGAGCAGATCGTTTCCGAGCGGGTCCGCTCGCTAAATCTGGACAAACCGCGCGTCAGAAAAAAACGGAAAACTTGGGTCGCGTTAGTACTGTTTGCCCTTTTGTGTGGGGCGGCCTTGCAATGGGTCGCTGCAAATCTTTTAAATGACTGGCCATCCGCAGACGCAGAAGACCAGGCTGTTCTAAATGCGCTTTCTGAAACCATTCTGGTCCCCGAAGAACCGCCTGAGGCCGCAACCACCAGCCTGCCGGACCCGAAAGACGCCCCTTCGCCAGAGGATCTGTTGGTTTCGGGGCCCTCCGAGCCTGAGCCTTTCTCAATCCCCGCCGACGTCAGCGAACCCTTGGACAAGCCAAATAGCGAGTCCGTCGATCCGGTAATTTTGGATCAATCCGACGCAACGCCCGTCCAGGAGACGGAAAGCGAGTTTGCAACCGGCCCGAACCCTGTAGCGGTAACGGAGAAGCCCGAGATTTCCTTGACGCCGCCCAAGATTTTCATTCCTGCCCAGATGGAACCCATGTTGGCTGTTGCAACTGTTTCAGACATTCAAGCCGCGAATCCGGCCTGGTATGATCCACGATTTCGCAATCCCAATCCGCTGAACAAGGGCGGATTATCGCAAGTGTCGCTGATAGCCCATGATCCTATTCCGCCAGAGATCGATACACCCGCCAATCGGCCCTACACCGAGGTGAAACCGCTGCCTGCGACTCCGGTCATTGATCTTGAGGTCTCGCTTTTTGTACCGTCGAGAGTTTCGCAAGAGACCAGCAACCGGGCATTGGAACTGCTTGCCCGAGGTCAGGCAACGGTGGTGGCAACAGCTCGGGTGGGATACCGGGTCCGAGAAACCCAGGTCCGGTTTTACCATCCCGATGACGCCGAAAACGCCGCGATGGCCGCCGATGCACTTGGGGGTATCGCACGGGACTTCACAAGCTCGGGCAGCAAGACGCGCCCGGGGCGGATCGAGGTTTATCTGGAAGGCAGCGGCGGAAATGCGGACGACAATTCAACCGTTCAGCCTGACAGCGCAGAAAACCTTATCGCGCGTATCCTAAAAGAGTTCAGATGAATAATGAGGGAAGGTTCTGACGATACAGAACCTTCCCTACCCCCGCGTGCTCCCTACTCACCACACGCGTATGGAAATGTCTGGTTCTGACCGTCCTGGTCACGGTTTGACCTTAGCCCAACCGCACCCGGCGTTTCAAACGCCAAGTCCTTAAAAAACAATTCAAATACAAAACGCCTGCCGGGTAGACGACAGGCGTTTCAGGAATGCGCGGTTAGATCAGCCGTAAACGGCTTCTTTTCCGAAATGCTTGGTCAGCATGTAATAAACCACGGCGCGGTATTTGTTGCGCTCGGACATGCCATAGGTTTCCATGGCTTTGTTGATCGCTGCCATCAGCTCGGGACCATCTGACAGGCCCAGTTTCTTGATCAGGAAGTTGTTCTTGACGGTTTCCAACTCGGACTCCTGGCTGGCTGCAACAGTTGCCGCATCTGCGTCATAAATCGCCGGGCCGCAACCGATTGTGACCTTGGTCAGCAGGTCCATATCGGGGTTCATCCCACACTTGTTTTTCAGATCTTCAGCGTATTTGGCGATCAGCTCGTCGCGCTTGCCCATGTCCCAATCTCCTTTATCCGTTAATCCGGCACCAATCACCGATAGCCGAGATTAGACGTGTCACAGGTCTGCCAAAAAGGATAAAAAACTGCGTTTCCTCCCCCTTAACGGGGGCTGGAAGGCACAGAATGCAAGACCTATCTGCAGTACCCCCAGCCATTACCTTGCAGGTGGAAATGATCCGCGTGCAAGCGATTGAAGTCCGGGCCCAGAACCACACGAAACCAGTCGCACGCGCCCCGCCAGATCTGTCGCAGGAACGCGGGTTCGGCGCCGGAGCCCTGCCAGTCATTTAACAGGGTCAGCACGCGGCCATCGCTCGTCTCTACACCGATGATATCGATCGAGTCCGCACGGGCATGGCTGCTCCATCCGTTGTTTTCACCCTTCAGGGTGCGCATACGCCTGCAGTTGTAACTTCCAACATGGCGCAATCGGGCAATACCGGTTCCAAGCAGTTCGTGCGCGGCCGGCAGCACGACATGGTGTTCCCACATCGCCAGCCGCAATGTTGTGGCGCAACTGGTTTCAACGGCTTCGATATGCGAAGTGGCCAGTCGGGTCAGAAGGCCGCGTGCGGCAATTCCACAATTCTGATCAACGACCAGATCCTCCATCGCCTCGAAATGAACACCCGCTTCGGCCAACGTAGCCCGACACTGGGTTTCATCCGCCACGGTGCGGTTCAGTTGATATCGGGTGACCGGCGTCACCGGTGCGCTGACCTTCAGGTCGCGCAACGGGTTCCAGTGCGATGGCACAGGTGTCTCTGGATGCGCCAACAGCACCCAGCCGCCGCAGCCCAGCACGATCATCACAACCAAAATCCTGAAAACGAAGAACGCCGCCAAGTAAAGAAACCGGCGGCGTCCGTTGTTCTGCGTCATCGTCAGACGACAATCAGTAGCGATAGTGTTCCGGCTTGTACGGACCTTCTGGCTTGACGCCAATATAAGCGGCCTGATCCGCATCCATCTGGGTCAGCTTCACACCGATGCGATCCAGATGCAGGCGAGCTACTTTTTCGTCCAGATGTTTGGGCAGGATGTAGACCTTGTTCTCGTACTGGTCACCTTTGGTGAACAGCTCGATCTGTGCCAGAACCTGGTTGGTGAACGAGGCCGACATCACGAAAGACGGGTGACCTGTGGCGTTGCCAAGATTCAGCAGACGGCCTTCAGACAGCAGGATCAGACGGTTGCCCGAAGGCATCTCGATCATGTCCACCTGCTCCTTGATGTTGGTCCACTTGTGGTTCTTCAGGCTAGCCACCTGAATCTCGTTGTCGAAGTGGCCGATATTGCCAACGATGGCCATATCCTTCATCTCGCGCATATGCTCGATGCGGATCACGTCCTTGTTGCCGGTGGTGGTGATGAAGATATCCGCGCTGGCAACTTCGTCTTCCAGCAAGGTCACTTCGAACCCATCCATCGCAGCCTGCAGCGCGCAAATCGGGTCAACTTCGGTCACCTTCACGCGCGCACCCGCGCCGCGCAGGCTAGCGGCCGAGCCCTTGCCCACGTCGCCATAACCGCAAACCACAGCAACCTTACCGGCCATCATGGTGTCGGTGGCGCGGCGGATACCATCGACCAGCGATTCCTTGCAGCCGTATTTGTTGTCGAATTTCGACTTGGTGACGCTGTCATTCACGTTGATCGCCGGAAACGGCAGGTGGCCGTCTTTCACCAGCTGATACAGACGGTTCACGCCGGTGGTGGTTTCCTCGGACACGCCTTGGATCTGGTCGCGCATCTTGGTGAACCAACCGGGGCTGGCCGCCATACGCTTGGCGATCTGCTTCTTGATCACCTCTTCCTCTTCCGAACCCGGAACAGGGATGATGTCTTCGCCTGCCTCAGCACGCGCGCCCAGCAGGATGTACAGGGTCGCGTCGCCACCATCGTCAAGGATCATGTTCGGACCGTCTTCGAACAGGAAGGATTTATCCAGATAATCCCAATGCTCTTCCAGTGTCTGACCCTTGATGGCGAAGACAGGAATGCCCGCCTCGGCAATCGCGGCGGCGGCATGGTCCTGCGTCGAGAAGATGTTGCACGACGCCCAGCGCACATCCGCACCCAGCGCAACCAGCGTTTCAATCAGAACGCCGGTCTGGATGGTCATGTGCAGCGACCCAACGATACGCGCACCTGTCAGAGGCTTGCTGTCCCCATATTCCGCACGCAGGGACATCAGTCCCGGCATCTCGGTTTCGGCAATATCCAATTCCTTGCGGCCGAACCCGGCCAGCGAAATGTCTTTAACGATATAGTCCACGGCCATCAGGCGCTCCATTTTCGGTAAGTCATAGTCCCGGCTGCCCCTAGCATTCCTTGGGGCAGGTGGCAACTTTGAAGACTGTTACCGGAAGCCTGGTGGCCGCTTTCAGCTTGGCGTGCCTTCGATTTTTATCTTTGGTATCGCTTCAAAAAAATCTGTGCCAACGGCAACAATACAGCTGATTCCGTTCGCATTGGTTACCAAAACGGTATAACTGCCCGTTTCCTTCGAGGCCCAGACTTCCATCACCGACTGTGCGCTGCGTGTCTTTTGCAAACCGCCAAAGGCCAATTCTTCGGCGTAGTTTTCCTGCAATTTGGCGACAATATCGTCGCGTTCTGCACAGCTCCGGGCAAATGCTGGTGGGGCGGTCGCGGCCATACCAAAGGTCAGGGCAATGGCAAACAAACGCTTGAACATGACAAACTCCTATCGTTTCGCGTTTCACGGTCGAGAGGAGCACACCGGGAGAAGCATGTGCCCCCCTCGGTTTTGATGTCGGGATCATGGCGCGCCGTTTCAAAGCACAAATGCTCAAGAAACTGTTGGCAGCAAGTGATCCAGACAGGTACATCATAACACAAAAATATGGCGCAATCGCGTCCGGTCAGGCGAGGCATAGCAAAATGGCAACACAACCCAGAGCATGGCAGCGCATGTTATCGGGGCGTCGGCTGGACCTGCTGGATCCGACCCCGGTAGATATCGAGATCGAAGATATCGCGCATGGGCTTGCTTTTGTGGCACGTTGGAACGGGCAGACACGCGGCGATTTCGCCTATTCAGTCGCCGAGCACTCCCTGTTGGTTGAGGAGCTCTTTGGCAGAATTGCCCCCAAGACACCCGTCAAATGGCGGTTGGCAGCCCTGTTACATGACGCGCCGGAATACGTGATCGGTGACATGATTTCCCCGGTCAAATCCGCCGTCGGCCCCGGCTACGGCGCCTTGGACGACCGGCTGGCGGCGGCGATCCACATTCGGTTCGGCCTGCCCGCTGAGGTGCCAAAAGCGGTGAAACGGCAGATCAAGAAGGCCGACAAGATCAGCGCCTGGATGGAGGCCACCCAAATCGCAGGGTTTTCTGACGCTGAGGCAACGAAATTCTTTGGTCGCCCGGATAAAGCGGTGATGGAGGGATTGGAGATTACGCTGAGACCACCGGTCGAAGTAAGGAAAGCCTACACAGATCGGCACACAGTGCTTCTCGCGCTACTTTAGCGACGTGCAACCTGAACAGCTAAAGGTAATGGTGAAATGAGCGCGAAACGACCGATTGGGAACCGGATCTTGCTTGCAACAAATTTGGTGCTGATCCTGGCGCTAACAGCCGTGTTGATCAGAACTGGGTATCTGGCGAAGACAGTACGCAAGCTTACCGGAGCGCATACTCCCGTCACAGAAACTAAACACTATCAGACAATGGTGTGGCTGCACAAACGACCGATTTCCCAAGCTCTAGCGTCACCGAATATTCAAATCGCATTTATTGGTGATTCCATCATCGAGGGATGGCTAACCAGCAACATCGTTTCAAACGCATTGAATCTGGGAATCAGTCGGGACACAACCCAAGGCTTAATAGCAAGGGTACACCCGGAGCTCATCACTCATGTTCCGGTCTGGTACTTGGGTGTTGGGGTTAATGACGCCCTGAACGACACACCTCTGGAGGAGATTCCGAAATATGTTAAGCAGTTAGCGGATGTGTTCACCTCCGTAGACAGATTGATCTGGCGTGCCGTTCTGCCTGTCGCAAGCGAAACTTGGACTATCGAAAACGAAACGTTTCGAACCACCTACAACATTGCAGCACAACAAGCTTGCTTGGAGATGGGAAACTGCACGTTTCTCAACTCCCCTCCCGAGTATAGTGATAACATCGACAAGTGGACATCGGACGGCCTACACCCCAATCCAATCGGTTATCGTCACCTGACACAGCAGCTTTGCGCTGAAATAAAGTGTTCCCTTCAGTGACGCTGAGTGGGGTTTTTTGCGGTGATTAGGTTATAGTCTCAACGCGGGCTGCGTTTCGCTAGTATCCGCTGCAAGGTCCGGCGGTGCATGTTCAGCCGCCGTGCGGTCTCACTGACATTCCGGTCGCACAGCTCATAAACCCGCTGGATGTGCTCCCAACGCACGCGGTCCGCGCTCATCGGGTTTTCCGGCGGCGGGGGCAATTCGTCACCCTTGGCCAGCAGCGCATTGGTGATGTCGGTGGCGTCGGCGGGTTTCGACAGATAATCGGTTGCGCCGATTTTTACGGCGGCGACTGCGGTCGCAATCGCCCCGTACCCGGTCAGAACCACGACCCGGCTGTCGGGGCGTTTTTCGCGCAAAACCTCAACCACATCCAGACCGTTGCCATCCTCCAGTCGCAGGTCAACAACCGCGTAAGCCGGTGGGCGGGCGGTGGAAATTGCACGGCCTGCGGCGACGGATCCTGCGGTTTCAACCTCGAACCCACGCTTTTCCATGGCCTTGGCCAAACGTCTCAGGAACGGCTCGTCATCATCCACCAAAAGCAGGGATTTGTCAGGGCCGATATCAAGCTGAGAACTGTCTGCCATATGTTAGGTCTTTCCGCTATTTCATGCCTTTGGCTTAAACATGAGTAATAGCAGCGCAGAAACAAAGGTCAAACAACCTTGTTAAGGCGCAGCCTGTTCCAGAAAGCACCCGACCTTGTCCGCCATCTGTTCGGCGGTGTCATCGCGCTTGAAGAATTCAAGGAAACCATGTTCGGGCGTCACCAGATAGGTGAAGGTGGAATGGTCAACAAGGTAGAATTCGTCGCTTTTTTCCTGTGCCTTGTAATAGGTCTTGTAAGCCTTGCTCGCCGCCCTGACCTGTTCGGGCGAACCGGTCAACGCAATCGTCTTGCCGCCAAGATTGAAGGCATAATCATCCACAACCTCGGGCGTGTCCCGTTCGGGATCGATCGAGATGAACAGCGCCGTTGCCGACTGCCCGCGCTGGTTCAGGATATCCACGGCCTCAACATTGCGGGACATGTCAAACGGGCAGACATCGGGGCAGAATGTATAGCCGAAATAGACAAGTGTGGGTTCGGTGATCACGTCTTTGTCGGTCACCGTCTCACCCTTGCCATTCACCAGTTCAAACGGCCCGCCGATAGCAGCGGTCCCCCCGGCGATCTGCCCGGATCGGCACTGTGCAAACTGGTCGCCGGAACCGCCCCCACGCGTCAAAAGCCACATCGCACCAAGACCGATGGCCAGAACGAGAGTTGCAAGAATTGCGTATAGGCGGGTCATTTCGGTTTTCCGGTCGCAAGGAGTTGTTGATCGTTCCGGCCGGGACACCTAACAAGATGACCAGCCTTTGCAACAGGACATAAGCGACCGATGGCAGATTCCAATCAGACTTTTTGGCGCGGCCAGGAACGCAGCAGCTGGATCCGCCTGCGCACCCTGATCCTGTTGCGATGGGTTGCTATTTTTGGTCAGATCACCGCCATCACCGTGGCCCAGCAATACTATCACGTGCAGCTGGAACTGGGCCTGTGTTATCTGGCCATCGGGATCTCGGTGATGGGTAACCTGACTGCCATTCTGTTGTTTCCACAGAACAAGCGGATGTCCGAGTTCGAAAACTTCCTGATGGTTTTGTTCGACCTGCTGCAACTGTCGATCTTGCTGTATCTGACGGGCGGGCTGAATAACCCCTTTGCGCTTCTGCTTTTGGGGCCGGTCACAATTTCCGCCAATGTGATGAGCACACGGTCGACCTTGATTGTCGGGGCTGTTGCGATTGTTCTGACCACCCTGCTGGCGGAATTCCACCTGCCGCTGCGGACCAACGTCGGGGTGGTTTTGGACATTCCGGAAATCCTGCTGTTTGGCAACTGGGCTGCTATCATTATCGCCATCGTCTTTATCGGTGCTTATTCTCACCGCGTCAGTTCCGAGGTTCAGTCCATGTCCGAAGCGCTGGCTGCCACCCATATGGCACTGGCGCGCGAGCAAAAGCTGACCGATCTTGGCGGCGTGGTCGCCGCCGCCGCGCACGAGCTGGGCACCCCTTTGGCCACGATCAAACTGACGAGTGCGGAACTGATCGAAGAGCTGGATGACCGTCCCGACCTCAAGGAAGACGCCGCCTTGATCCGCGAACAGGCTGATCGGTGCCGCGACATTCTGCGCGATATGGGTCGTGCCGGAAAAGATGACCTGCATTTGCGGCAGGCTCCGCTTTCAACGGTGGTGAACGAAGCCGCCGAGCCACATGTTGACCGGGGCAAGGTCGTTCATTTTTCGGAAGGCCCGGTGCAGGACGGAGACGTGCTGCAACCCTCGATCCTGCGAAAGCCCGAGATTATTCACGGGCTCCGCAATCTGATCCAGAATGCCGTGGACTTTGCCCGAGCGAATGTCTGGGTCGAAGCCGAATGGACAGACAGCAGGATCACCGTCAGCATCATGGATGACGGGCGCGGCTACCCGTCGCACATGATTGGACGCATCGGTGACCCCTTCATGCGCCGCAGACGGGCCGAAGCCGACTTGCGAACCCGCCCGGAATACGAAGGTATGGGACTGGGACTGTTTATCGCAAAAACGTTGCTGGAACGCAGCGGCGCCGAACTGAAATTCGCAAATGGCACGGACCCGTATCAGCACCTGACCGATCAAAAAGACCGGACAGGTGCAATCGTCAAGGTCTCGTGGCCGCGCAATCTGATTGACGCGCAAAAGGGTGACACGCCGGTTCCATCCGGTTCCAACAAACGCATTCAGGTATGAGTTAAGGAGCCGTTAACTAATCCTGCCCATAGTCAGCCGGGGTTTGGTTCTACCTTGGGGATATTAATGGCCGACTGGATCATTTTGGCCGCGATCAGCCTGGTATCGGGATGCTTTGCCGTGCAATGGTTATTGCCACGCCAGACGCGACGCGACGATGTCTTTGGTTTGTTTTCGACAACATCCCTGTTCGATGCGGTATTCCTGTTTGATGGTGATCACCTGATCAGCCACTCCGATATCGCGCTTGCCGGGTTCGAACATGTTGGAAGCTGGCAGGACTTGCGCCGCCTGCTGCAAAGGGATTTCCCCACCTTCCCCGAAACACCCGAAAAGGTTCGTGATCAAAATGTACTGGTAATCTCGGCCATTGATTGCACGGTGGAACGCGAAGTGGTGTGTGAATGGATCGACGGGATTGTCCGCGTGCGTCTGCACGAACCGGCCAGAATCGCTCCGACCGGGTCAAGCGCGCTGAGTGAACCGAGCCGTCTGGCCATGGAACAGGCCCCCTATCCGGTATGGTTGCTGGATCACAACAGCCAGGTGCAATGGTGCAATGCAGCTTATGTCACGCTTGTTCGCCGGGCCCGTGGTCAGGATGCCGATCTGACTGCCCCGCTTTTTCCGGACGCCTCTGATGCGCCGTCGCTCGGAAAATCAAGGGTGGCGGTGGATGTGACAGGAACCAACAGCAAGTTGTGGTTCGACCTGACGCAGATCGGGCAGGACGACGGGCGGTTATGTTACGCCACAGACATCAACGCCATTGTCGAAGCTGAAACTGCGCAACGCAAGTTCGTGCAGACCATGACCAAGACCTTTGCTCAACTTTCGATTGGCCTGGCCATTTTTGACCGCAACCGGCAACTGGCGCTGTTCAACCCAGCCCTGATCGATCTGACAACGCTGCCGCCGGATTTCCTCAGCTGCCGCCCGAATATCAGCAGTTTCTTCGATCGGCTTCGGGATCAGCACATGATGCCAGAACCCAAGAACTACCGCACCTGGCGGCGTCAGATGAACGACCTGCTGGAAGCGGCCGAGGGCGGAAACTATCACGAAACATGGTCGCTGCCCTCCGGCTCGGTTTATTCTGTAAGCGGCAGGCCGCATCCCGATGGGGCCGTTGCGTTTCTGTTCGAAGATATTACTGCCGAAATCACGTTGACGCGCCGCTTCCGGTCCGAGATGGATCTGATGCAATCCATTTTGGACAAGCTGGCCGATGCAATCGCTGTATTTGCCGATGATGGAACCCTGGCCCTTACCAACTACGCCTACGAAAAGCTTTGGGGCAGCTCACAGGAAATCGGCTTTCAGACCGACACCATCACCGATGTCACGCGGCATTGGCAGGACCATTGTGTCGCTACGCCGATCCTTGGAGAGATCCGGGATTTTGTCGAAATGCGGGATAATCGGGCGGAATGGACGGCTGAAATCCGGATGCGGTCAGGTATCACTTTGGACTGCACGGTTTCACCGGTTCATAATGGTGCGACGATCGTGCGGTTTGCACCCGTGGATATTCTGACAAAAACAGCTCCGATGAAACAGATCAGCGCCTGAACCGGGGTTGCAGCCGATTAGGCAGAACGTCATTGTGACGCCATGACGACGACCCCCCAAACCCTGACGTTTATATCGCCCGATGAAACCGCAGATTTCGCGGCCCGTGTCGGGTCTTCGCTTGATGCCGGGGATGTCCTGTTGCTTAGCGGTGCAATCGGCAGCGGCAAAACGCATTTCGCACGCAGCCTCATTCAATCACTCATGCCTGAACCCGAAGACGTGCCATCACCCACATTCACTTTGGTTCAGACCTATGACACCCCGGCGGGTGAGATCTGGCACTGCGATCTTTATCGGCTGAACGCGTTGGAGGATGTGGATGAACTGGGTTTGGTCGATGCCTTGGACACAGCAATCTGCCTTGTGGAATGGCCGGAAAAGCTGGGCGCACTAGCCCCTGCCGCTTCGTTAAAGCTGGCCTTCGAAACAGACCCTGACACAGAAGAAACCCGCCACGTGTCCTTGTCATGGACCGATCCGAAATGGGTAGAAAAGCTGGAGAGTGCAGGATGACAAACAGGACAATCCTGGCAGAGGCCCTTATTGCGCAAACTCCTTGGGCCGGTGCAACGCGTGCACCACTGGCCGGCGACGCATCGAACCGCAGGTACGAACGCGTGACCGATCCGTTCAGTGGGCGAACGGCTGTCCTGATGGATGCACCACCTGACAAGGGCGAAAGCGTCGAATCGTTTGTGCGTGTTGCCGAGTATCTGCGTTCAATTGGCCTGAGTGCGCCCGAGATTTACGCAGAAGACGCTGAATATGGATTTCTGCTGCTGGAAGATCTGGGTGATGATCTGTTTGCACGCGTCCTGAAAAAAGATCCGTCCAAAGAACGCCTTTTGTACGAGGCCGCGACAGACGTGTTGCTTCACCTGCATCAGGCCCCATTATTGTCGCTACCGTCCTACGACCCGGCCCTGATGACGGACCTGGCGGCGCTGGCGCTTACGAAATATGCCGCTGGAATTCAGGGCAATGTTGATCAGGACGTTCTGGACCGGTTCGAACTTCGGTTTGCCGATATTCTGCACCGAGAAACCTCTGGGGACAAAGTTGTCATTCAAAGGGACTATCACGCGGAAAACCTTCTTTGGCTGCCCGAGCGCGACGGCATAAGGCGCGTCGGATTGCTGGATTTCCAATTGGCCATGCTGGGGCACCCCGCCTATGATCTGGTATCCTTGCTTCAGGACATTCGCCGCGATGTTTCGGTCGGGACAGAAATGCAGATGATCAACCGCTATATTGCAGGATCAGGTATGGATGATCACGAGTTTCGGACCGCGTACAGCGTATTGGGTGCGCAGCGAAATCTTCGCATCCTTGGCGGTTTTTCGCGGCTGGCAACCGATTACGGCAAGCCGCAATATCTGGACATGATCCCGGCGGTCTGGTCGCACCTCATGCGGGATCTGGAACACCCTGCCCTTGTATCGGTGGCCTCGCTGTTGCACGACGCTCTGCCCCGACCAACACCTCAGAATTTGGCCAGGCTGAGGCCGCAATGACCGGATCGCCCTTTGCCGTAATGTTGTTTGCCGCCGGGTTTGGCACCCGTATGGGCGCGTTGACCAAGGACCGACCCAAACCGCTGATCGAAGTGTCCGGGCGCCCCCTGATCGACCATGCGCTGGACCTTGTCGACAACCTTGGCCCTGTTCGCACAGTGGCAAACGTGCATTACCACGCCGATCAGCTCGACGCGCATCTCGGGCCTAAAGGCATTCTGATATCGCGGGAGGAGCCGGAGATCCTGGAAACCGGCGGCGGGTTGCGCGCAGCCCTGCCATTGCTGGGCACCGACCCTGTGTTCACCCTGAATACCGATGCAATCTGGTCCGGCCCAAATCCATTGAAACTGCTGCAAAACGCATGGGACCCGTCCCGCATGGATGCGCTTTTGATGTGTGTTCCGACTGCGCAGGCCATTGGTCACAACGGGCCGGGTGATTTTACCGCTGATCGGTTGGGGCGGATCACGCGTGGACCCGGATTGGTTTACGGGGGTGCACAGATTCTCAAGACACAAGGGTTGCACGCCTTCTCGCAGCCAGCGTTTTCGTTGAACCTGCTTTGGAACCAGATGCAGGATCAGGGGCGTTTGTTCGGCATCGAGTATCCCGGTCGCTGGTGTGATGTGGGTCACCCCGATGGGATCGCTCTGGCCGAGGATTTGCTGGCAGATGTTTGACCCCGGACCCCTGCCCCGCGTCTTCGCCGTCCCACCCGGTACGGATTTCCCCAAGGCGTTGGTCGACGGCCTGAGGCGGCGTTGTTCAGGCCCGCCCGAAGCTATGGCGCGGGTGGAACTGGTGTTGAACACGCGGCGTATGGAACGGCGCGTACGTGATCTGTTCAATCAGGGGCCACCTTGCCTGCTGCCCCGCATCTCTCTGGTTACCGATCTGGGGGACAGTGCTGATCTGGCGCATATTCCACCTGCCATTCCGCCCCTTCGGCGGCGTCTGGAGTTGACACAGCTGGTCGCCAAATTGTTGGAACAACAACCGGATTTGGCCGCGCGGTCGTCGGTTTTTGACCTGTCCGACAGTCTGGCGGCGCTAATTGACGAAATGCAGGGCGAAGGTGTGTCGCCGGACAAAATCCGGGGGCTGGATGTCAGCGACATGTCCGGCCATTGGGCGCGGGCTCAGACCTTTATTGGTATCGCAGATCATTTCATTGACACGGGCTCGCAGGTGATGGACGCGCAGGCCCGCCAACGCCGCGTGGTCGAAAACCTGATCGCCCGCTGGCAAACCGATCCCCCCCTGCATCCGGTTATACTGGCCGGGTCGACCGGTTCGCGCGGCACCACGCTGATGCTGATGGACGCCGTCGCGCGCTTGCCGCAAGGGGCGCTGGTACTGCCCGGATACGATTTCGACCAGCCGGATCGCGTTTGGGAAGGGTTGGATGATGCGTTGACTTCGGAAGATCATCCGCAATACCGGTTTCGCAAGCTGATGCACGGGCTGGGCCTGTCACCCGGCCAGATCACCCCCTGGACAGACCTGAACGCCCCCTCGCCTGCCCGTAACCGTCTGGTTTCCCTGGCTTTGCGCCCGGCCCCGATCACCAATGCCTGGATGAGCGAAGGCCCGAAACTGGCTGATCTACTCGGCGCAACCAAAGACCTGACACTGGTCGAGGCGCAATCACCGCGGGACGAGGCTTTGGCCATTGCCCTGCGCCTGCGAAAGGCTGCTGAAACCGGTCAGACCGCCGCCCTGATCACGCCCGATCGCATGTTGACCCGTCAGGTCAGTGCCGCGCTGGATCGGTGGAACATTCTGGCGGATGACAGCGCCGGTTTGCCGCTGCACCTCTCGCCTCCGGGCCGGTTTCTGCGACATGTGGCTGGTCTGTTCACGCGCCGTCTGGAGGGCGAGGCGCTGCTTACCTTGCTAAAACACCCATTGTGCCATGACGGCAGTGAACGCGGTAACCATTTGCTGCACACGCGTGATCTGGAACTGGACCTGCGCCGCAATGGCCCGCCATTTCCGGATGGCACCAGCCTCGCAGCATTTGCAGCACGCAAAGAAACCCCCGAGGCCTGGGTCCAATGGGTTGTTCACCACTTCTGCGATCAACAGATCAATGGCGAGTTGGCGCTTTCCGACTGGGTAGATCGGGTCACAACACTGGCCGAGGCGATCTCGGCTGGCAGTGCAGGTGAAACCGGCACGTTGTGGGACAAGAACGCGGGTCAAAAGGCACTGGCAGTGCTGAATTCGCTCAGGGATGAGGCGCAACATGGCGGGCCTATGATGGCCCATGATTTTGCCGATCTTCTGGGCGCATTGCTAGCAGGGGAAGAGGTCCGCGACCGCGACGCGCCACATCCGCATATTATGATCTGGGGCACACTCGAAGCGCGGGTACAGGGTGCAGACCTGTTGATCCTTGGCGGATTAAACGAAGGCAGTTGGCCAGAAGCCCCGGCTCCTGACCCCTGGCTGAACCGGCAGATGCGGGATAGGGCGGGGTTGTTGTTGCCCGAACGGCGGATTGGCCTGTCGGCGCATGATTTTCAACAGGCCATCGGCGCGCCCGAGGTCTGGCTAACCCGCGCAACCCGCTCGGATGATGCAGAAACGGTGCCGTCCCGTTGGGTGAACCGGCTGACAAACCTGTTGCAAGGCCTGCCTGAGCAGGGTGGCCCGCAAGCGCTGGCCGAAATGCGCGCCCGTGGCCAAAACTGGCTGAACTGGTCCGAAGCTCTGGAAGACGCGCCGCGCATTGACCCCGCGCCGCGCCCATCCCCGCGCCCGCCAGTTGCCGCGCGTCCACGTCACCTGTCAGTAACGGAAATCAAGCGGCTGATCCGTGATCCTTATGCCATCTATGCCAAGCATGTGCTGCGGTTGAAACCTCTCGATCCGCTTGTCCAGGCACCCGACGCGTTGCTGCGGGGGATCGTAATCCACGAAATCCTCGAGCATTTCGTCAAGGATAGCGTGCTCGACAACGCCTTGCTGACGCGTGAGAATTTCCTGAAGCGCGCGCACGCATTGCTGGAGCAGCATGTCGCCTGGCCCACGGCGCGGCACCTGTGGCTGGCGCGGCTGGAACGAATCGCAGACGACTTTATCAGCGCCGAACTTTCGCGCCGGGGTGACGGTGGGCCAGTGGCCTTTGAAGCAGCGATGAAGCTGGTGCTAAACCCGCTGGATTTCACCCTCACGGGGCGCGCTGACCGGATCGATCACAACAGCCGGGGGGCCTTGCGGATAATCGACTATAAAACCGGCGCGCCTCCGACAGAAAGCCAGCAGTCCAAATTCGACAAGCAATTGCTGATCGAGGCTGCAATGGCTGAACAGGGCGGTATCGAAGGTCTTGACCCGATGGCGGTGGCAGAGGCGATCTTCATCGGGATGGGTGGTGCCTATAAAGAGGTGCCCGCGCCGCTGCTGAAAGAACCCGCCGAGAAGGTTCTGGCCGAACTAAAAGAGCTGATTTCAGCCTATTTAGAACCTGATCAGGGATATTCATCCCGCCGAATGCTGCACAAGGATACGGATATCGGTGACTATGATCATCTGGCCCGGTTCGGCGAGTGGGACCGGACAGCCGAAACGCGCCCCGAGGACCTGGTATGAGCGCGCGCAACGAAGCCACCGAACGGCAGGTGCAAGCCGCGCGACCCGATGCCTCGACCTGGCTGGCCGCCAATGCGGGGTCAGGAAAGACACGGGTTCTGACCGATCGGGTGGCGCGCCTGCTGTTGGGTGGCGTCCAGCCACAACACATTCTTTGCCTGACCTATACCAAAGCTGCTGCCAGCGAGATGCAGAACCGGTTGTTTGACCGTCTTGGCAAATGGGCAATGCTGGAAGATGCCAGGCTGCAAAAGGACCTGGCCGAACTGGGCGTGACCGGCGCCATCGATTCAGACCGGTTGGCACAAGCGCGCACCCTGTTTGCCCGCGCCATCGAGACGCCAGGCGGCTTGAAGATTCAGACAATTCACTCGTTCTGCGCCTCGTTGCTGCGTCGTTTCCCGCTCGAGGCCGGGGTCAGCCCGCAGTTTTCGGAAATGGAAGACCGTGCGGCAGCTTTGCTGAGGGAAGAAATTGTTGAAGATTTCGCAGAAGGCCCACAGTCCAAGCTGATCGAAGACGTGGCCCGGTTTATCACCGATACAGGCTTTGACAAGCTGACTGCGGCGATCACCCAGAAACGCAACCTGTTCGCGCAGCAACTGGATTGGTCTGATCTGCTGCAACGCTTCGAACTGCCCTCGCATTTCGACGATAATGCGTTGTTCCAAAGCGTTTTCCTGGGTGGTGAGGGTGAGCTGATCCAGTCAATTTTGCCCCTATTGCTCGAAAGTGGCGGCAATAATGCCAAGGCAGCGGCAAAGCTGGCAGGGTTCACCGAAGCACGATTGGCTCACTTGCCCATGCTGGAAGACGTGCTGCTGACAGGAAAAGGCGCAAAAGAACCGTTCACCGCCAAGATCAACGGCTTTCCCACCAAACCCCTTCGCGAAGGTGCGCTGGCGGACCGGATGCCTCAACTCGAAGCTCTCATGCTGCGGGTCGAAGCTGCACGCGAACGCCGACTGGCGCTTGTTGCAGCCCAGAAAACCGCTGTATTGCACCGCTTTGCCGCTGCATTCCTACCGGAATATGAACGCCGCAAGCAGTTGCGGGGGTGGCTGGATTTCGACGATCTGATTCTGCGCGCACGTCAGGTTCTGAATGACCCGGCGGTGGCCGAATGGGTGTTGTACCGTCTGGACGGGGGTATCGACCACATACTTGTCGACGAAGCGCAGGACACCAGCCCCGATCAATGGGATGTGGTCGAAAAACTGGCTCAGGAATTCACCAGTGGGGAGGGGGCCCGATCAGGGGTCGAGCGCACGATTTTTGTGGTCGGCGACAAAAAACAATCGATCTATTCCTTTCAGGGTGCCGATCCGCAGGCTTTTGACCGGATGCAGGAGGAGTTTGACCGAAAACTCACTGAATCAGGCTCTAAACTGTGGGGTTCGACGCTGGAATATTCCTTCCGATCCTCCAGCGCGATCTTGTCTCTGGTCGACACGCTTTTTGAGAACCGAACCGATGCAGGATTTCAGAAGGAAAGCCAGCACCGCGCCTTTAAATCCGATTTGCCCGGTCGGGTTGATCTTTGGCCCGTTGTCGAAAAAGTCGAAGACGCGGAGGAGGGGGACTGGACCGATCCGGTGGACCGGCCCGGATCACGGCATCATACCGTTATTCTGGCCGAACGGGTGGCTGCGTCGATCAAAAAAATGATCGATGACGGCGAAACGATCCCTGAAGACGGGGACATACAGGGCCAGTTTGTTCGACGCAAAGTGCAACCAGGTGATTTTCTGATCCTTGTGCAACGCCGGTCCGACCTGTTTGCCGAGATCATCCGTGCCTGCAAGGTTGCCGGGCTACCCATCGCGGGGGCGGACCGGCTTAAGGTGGGGGCCGAACTAGCAGTCAAGGATCTGGCTGCGCTGCTTGGCTTTCTGGCGACGCCCGAAGACAGCCTGTCGCTGGCGACAGTTCTGAAATCCCCGCTATTTGGATGGTCCGAGCAGCAGCTTTTCGATCTTGCCCATCGGCGGGAAGAGCAATTTCTGTGGGCTGCTTTGCGCAAACGCGCCGACGATTTCCCCAAAACTCTGGCCGTTCTGAACGATCTGCGCAGTCAGATCGACTTTCTGCGCCCCTATGACCTGATCGAACGCGTTCTGACCCGACATAACGGGCGGCGAAACCTGTTGGGCCGACTGGGACCCGAGGCTGAAGACGGTATCAATGCCCTGCTGTCGCAGGCGTTGGCCTACGAGCGGACGGATATCCCCAGCCTGACGGGATTTCTGGTCTGGATGCAGACCGACGATCTGGAAATCAAACGACAGATGAGCGGGGTCGGCAATATGATCCGGGTGATGACGGTGCACGGCTCGAAAGGGCTGGAGGCTCCGATCGTCATTCTACCTGATACCGGCAAACGGCAGCCGCCGCGCGACGCTGAAATCATGGTGGCAGACGGGACACCGCTGTGGAAGGTTTCGGCAGATCAATCGCCGAACCTGATCACTCACGCCCGGTCAGAAGCGCGCACCCGCGAGGAAAACGAACGGCTTCGCTTGCTGTATGTGGCTCTAACACGGGCCGAAAAGTGGCTGATCGTGGCGGGGGCGGGTGATTTGGGTAATGATGGCAACAGCTGGTACCAGATGGTCGAAGCGGCGATGGAAAAGGCCGGGGCAACGCAACTGCCTGGTTCAGATAAACGTCGGCTGTCCCATGGAGACTGGGATGGGTTGCCATTGGTCGAGCAGTCACACGCATCGGCCAAACATGCAGAACTGCCCGACATGTTCCTGCACCCCGCACCAGAACCAGTTGTACCGGCGGCCTCTATCAGCCCTTCGGATCTGGGTGGTGCCAAGGCGTTGCCGGGTGACGCTGGTCTGGATGAAGACGCTGCCAAACTGCGCGGAACCCGCGTGCACCTGCTGCTTGAGCATCTGCCCAAAGTCACGCAGAACCACTGGCCAGAGCTTTGTGCCCGCCTGCTGCCCGACATGAGGCACGAGGATCAGAACGCATTGCTGACCGAAGTCACAGGCGTACTGACATCCGAAGGCCTGCGACACATTTTCACGCCGGACACATTGGCCGAAATACCTGTTACTGCCGACCTGAACGGGCAGCGAATGTACGGGATTGTCGACCGCCTGATCGTGACAGACACCGAAGTCCATGTGATTGATTTCAAATCAAATGCCACCGTTCCGAACCAGGTCGAAGATTGCCCCGAAGGGTTGCTTCGCCAAATGGGCGCGTATGCGCAGGCCCTGTCGCAGATCTATCCAAACCATAAGATGCGCACCGCAATCCTCTGGACAAGAACGGCAAATCTTATGTGGCTGCCACACGATCTTGTGACGGATGCCGTGGCCTGCACCCAGATATCTTGACCTTGCCTACTGCCGCCCCTACCTTCACAGCCCAAGCGCATTTCATTCAGGAGACATAATATGTCGACCGTAGCCGTCACCGACGAAACCTTTGACGCCGAAGTCAAGAACTCGGACGTTCCAGTTGTAGTGGATTTCTGGGCCGAATGGTGCGGACCCTGTAAGCAGATCGGTCCGGCACTGGAAGAGCTGGCCGCCGAATATGGCGGCAAGGTCAAGATCGCCAAGGTGGACGTGGACAACAACCCGAACTCTGCCGCCGCCATGGGCGTGCGCGGCATTCCGGCGCTGTTCATCTTCAAGGACGGTCAGGTTGTCTCGAACCGCGCAGGCGCTGCCCCCAAAGCTGCGCTGCAAAGCTGGATCGACGAATCCATCTGATCTGGCGATAACGAATTGTTCGAAAGGCGCCTCAGATCGGGGCGCCTTTTTTGTTGAAACGGCAGGGAATCCAATGGCAAAAACGCGCGTTCTTGTAGAATTCGGGATGGGCACATCCCTGCGCCGAATGGACTATACCGAGGCGTCGCTACGGGCGATCAGGGACGCGCTGTGGCACAACTCGGTCAATAT
>NZ_JBXWSG010000061.1:0-23266 GCF_059613305.1 Ruegeria sp. BHSB056
GTCATGGGCGCAACCAACCCTGCAGACGCAGCGCCGGGCACCATCCGCGCCGAGTTTGCGGAATCGGTCGGTGAAAACTCGGTCCACGGTTCGGACGCTCCGGAAACCGCAGCAGTTGAAATCGCATATTTCTTCTCGGGTATTGAGCTGGTCGGCTAAGCCACAGCCATTGCTGACAAATAGGGGCCGCATCCTTGGTTGGGTGCGGCTTTATTCGTTCAGACCTGCTTTAGGTCCTTTGGTGCAACACGAACCCCGATGGCGTCCAGATCTGCAATCATCTGATTTTCCGGAGCAGCCCCGTTACCGGCTTTGATTGCGTCGAACCTTTCGCGCAGGGCTTTTTTCTCGTCACCCTTGCAGTCGTTCCACGGGCGGCCCTGCAATCCCATCACCAGAACATAATATCCGATGAAATGCGCCCTGGTGCCTGCCCGCAACAGGCGGGCGTAGGCTTCGTCCGGCCCTAGTTCTCGCAGCGCTTCAGCCGAATGAATACCAGCACGTGCGCAAGCCTGTTCAAAGGCCGGGCCAAGGTTTCGGATCGAAGATACTGGTTCGCTCATAGTGGTTTCTTACTTCGGTGCCCGGGGCCTGTCATCCCGTGAATATACTCGCTCGCAGTCATAATGGCTTGATGTCCTTCCGGGTTCCGCCGAGATTGAACAAGAAAACCCAGAATGGCGTTGGGGCAGCCCGCCAAACAAAGGGGCGGGCGCGCAAATGACCGTTGAGAAACCCGTAAACGGGTTTCTGAAATTGAACTGGAAAGGCGTATCATGACCAGATCGTCAGGCGATCAGTTCATTTTCCCAGTGAGGATTGACGAAACGGCTCTGGCAAATGCCATTGCCGGGTTTTCCCAAGAAGTTTCACCCGGTAGCCCCGTCAAAGCTTTCGCATTGCTCGATTGTCACGATCAGTCATTGCGCGCCTCGGGTCGTGCTTTGATCGATACCGGCGGGGTGTTGCACCTGCTGCGGAAGGATCACGGCCCTTTGTCTCAGCAATACTCGGGGCATCTGCGGTTTGTGCGGGACTTGTCAGAAGGGCCGGTTCAAAAGGCGCTGAGCGACTTTCCTGAACTGCGGGCGCTGACGCGGATCGGTGTTGGAGAGATCGAGGCAAAGACCTTCGCCGTGCTTGATGATCTGCAAAAGACAAAAGTCAGGGGAACTTTAACGTACATGTCGACGCCATCAGGGCAGGCGACCATTGTACGAATTCAGAAGTTGCGCGGGTACAAGAAGGCTTATCAGTTGGTCTGTTCCTCTATCGCCAGCATTACGGGCGGTGTTCATGATATTGAAACGCTCTATTCCAGCCTGATTCCAGACATGGTTCCCTATCAGGCCAAGCCCGAAATAAAGTTTGGTCAAGCAGATCCTTGCAGCGAAGTCGCTGCGAAAATCATTCAAACATATCTGCGGGTTGCGCGGCAAAACGAAGATGGTGTGATCGCTGACATCGACACCGAGTTTTTGCACGATTACCGGGTATCGTTGCGCAAGATCAGGTCAGTAATCAGCCTGTTCAAGGGCGTGTTGTCAGAGTCTCAGACGGCCGAGCTGAAGCGGGTCTTTTCCGACCTCATGACCCGTACCGGACCTCTGCGCGATTTGGATGTCTACCTTCTGAAAAAAGACAAGTATTTCAATCTTATCCCGCGGAACCTTCACGTAGGATTGTCCGAGATGTTTGATCAGTTTCAAACGGAACGTGCACAAGAGCAACTGCGCCTGTCACAATGGTTGCACAGCGCCGACTACACGACGAACATGACAGACCTGACCGCACTGTTTGCAAGTCCGGACCACTTGGACTTTGGACCAAACGCGCATCGCGGCACGTATGACTATGCCTGCGCGCTGATCTGGAAGCGCTATCGCAAGGTGTGCAAACTGGCGCGCGGTATAACTGTCAGTACGCCAGACAAGACGGTGCATGACCTTCGCATTGAATGCAAAAAGCTTAGATACCTGATGGAGTTGTTTGACGCTCTATTCGATTGGAATGGTTTGAGAATGATCCTTAAGCCGTTGAAAAAACTCCAGGATAGTCTTGGTTTGTTCAACGACTATTCTGTTCAGCAAGATGCGTTGTTGACCTTTGTTGCGTCTCGCGCCGATACGCAAGGCCGCGTGGACGCGCAGATCGGTTTGTCCGTGGGCGGCCTAATCGCTGTGCTTGATCAACACCAAAAGACGGAAAGAAAGCGCGTTGTCGCAAGTTTCCATCAGTTTGACGGGCAAGAAATCCGGCACATGTTCCGCAGTCTGTTTCACCACAAAAAGGAGTAAGGAATGAGGATCATTGCCTGTTACAGCAACAAGGGCGGTGTCGGAAAAACCGCGACTTCGGTGAACCGGGATTATGCCTATGCACAGACTGGTCAAAGGATATTGCTGTGCGATCTCGATCATCAGGGTGCGTCTGGGTTCTGTTTTCGAGACGCCGATGAAATCGTTGTTCCCGTCAGTCGCACAACCTTGACCGGGCGGTCATTTGGTCAACTGAATGGCTTCTTCAACAAACGTGAGCTGCGCCAGAAAAGTTGCGAACGTTCTTTTCGATGGTGCAGCATCGGGTCTCTGTCGGCACTTACGCAGATCGCGGCGCGGTTGGTACGGCATATCGGGTGCTTTTTGATAAGCTGGAAGATTGAGCGGGGGTACCCTTATGAGCAGGGAAATTGAGCGCAAGTTTCTGGTGGCAAGGATGCCGGACCTGAGCCGCGCGGAAAAAGCAGAGGTGCGTCAGGGGTACCTCACCGCGCCGGAGGACTCGACCGAATTGCGCTTAAGGCAAAAGAACGATGTGTTTTTCCTGACCTTAAAAGGAGGCGGTGATCTTGTACGTGTTGAGCGTGAGACAGAGATAACCCGGGACCAGTTTGAAACCTTCTGGCCGGAAACTCGAGGACGCCGGGTCGAGAAGGTACGTCACACGGATCAAATGCCGGACGGCCACCAGTTCGAGCTGGATGTTTTCTCAGGCGGCCTGGAACCCCTGTGTCTGGTTGAAGTTGAATTCCATACCAGTGAAGCCGCAAATGCCTATGTCCCGCCGGATTGGTTCGGTGCGGATGTCACCGAGGATAAACGTTATAAAAACATGATATTGGCGGTAAACGGACTGCCGGATTAACTCTGAATTGCCAGATTGATCGTGGTTTCCAAACCTGGGTTGCAGTTTCGGGCTGCGAATGTCCCGCCATGCATATGGGAAATCGCGGCAACCAGCGCGAGCCCCAATCCCGCATTGCGTTCTGTGCGCGCCGGATCAAGCGTGACGAACGGAAGCTGAAGGCGATCCAACTCTCCGGGCGGAACACCCGGACCACGGTCCCGAACCCGCAATTGGGCAAATCCGTCCTCGATACCGATTGAGATCGTGATTGTGGTATCTGCCGGTGCGTAGCGCATAGCGTTTTCCAGCAGATTGGAAAGAGCCTGCGAGAGGAGGGGCCGGTGCCCCTGAATTGCGGGGGCAGAGCCGATAACCTCAAGACGGATGTCCTGATCCGCGGCCACCGGATCATAAAGCTCCACGACATCGCCAACCAGTTGCTGCAAGTCAATGTCTTCGAATTGCTCGCGCCCCAGACCGGCTTCGGCCCGCGATATCTCGGTAAGCTGCCCCAAGACCCGCAAAACATGGTCGATTTCTCCCGTTGCCCGCGCAATGTCGATCTCGCGATCCAGATCGCTTTTGCCGGGCTCGGAAAGGGATTCGACCCGTTGGCGAAGGCGGGACAGAGGAGAGCGCAAATCATGTGCGATAGAGTTCGAGGTGGTGCGCAGATTACTGACCAGCTCTTCGATCCTGTCGAGCATGTTGTTCAACGTGCCAGAGACCTGATCGAACTCGTCCCCGGTTCCGCGCAGGGGCATCCTTTTGGAAAGATCGCCGGAAACGATGTTTTCGGCTGTGCTTGCGATGTCTGACAGGCGTGAAAACACCAGACGTGTGAACAGCCAGCCGGTGATCACGCTCAGGACAAATGCAATTGCCAGTGCCAGTGCCAGCGAACGGAACAGCACGCGGTCGAATTGTTGACGGACAGCTGCATCCCGGCCGACCAAAAGGCGTTCACCGCCGGGCAGGCGGATTGATGCCGCCGAGATAGGCACCAGTTGGTCATTGTCAGCCCTGCGCAACTCAAGGTCGACCCAGCCGCTTCCGGCGGTCACATTGACCGGCCAGGTTTTCAGGTTACCCACAAGCTTGACACCTTGCCGATCCGCCAGAAGATACAGCGCGTCTCGGTCGGGCGCGCTTGGAAGACGACGCTCGATCGCTGTGATCAGCCCGATCAGCCCGCGCCGTTCATATTCATCTGCAAGCCCGGTCAGTTCGGCGGACACGACTGATCGGGTCTCGGATTCGATGCTTCTGTTGGCTGTCACATAGACCAATGCCAACACGGACGCGGTCAGGAACGTGCTTAGCACCATGCTGGTGGTGACAAGTCTTGTTCGTGAATTATTAAGGGAAAGCCGAAGGTTATCCATCGGACATCATGTAACCCGCACCGCGAACAGTTTCAATCAAAGGTATGTCTCCGCCTTCATCCAACTGGCGGCGCAACTTTGAGATGTGAACATCCACAACGTTGGTGTTCGGGTCGAAATGATAATCCCAGACGCCTTCAAGCAGCATGGTGCGCGACACGACACGGTTCTTACGGCGCAGAAAGAATTCAAGGATCTGGAATTCACGAGGCGTCAGCGTAATCTCATGGCCGTCCCGCGTAACCTTGCGGGTCAGAAGATCCATTTCAAGATCCTTGCAGGTCAGCGTCGGCGTTTCTTCGGATTCCTGCGGACGTCGCAACAGGGCTTCGATCCGTGCATGAAGTTCCTGAAACGAGAAGGGCTTGACCAGATAATCGTCGGCGCCTGACCGCAATCCTTTGACGCGCTCGTCTACTGCGCTCATGGCCGTCAACATCAAGACAGGTGTTTTCAGCCCTGCTGCACGCAGGGATTTGATCAGCGACAGCCCGTCCAGACCGGGAAGCATCCTGTCCAGAACAATGGCGTCAAACCCGCCATCCGTGGCGTGGTACAATCCTTCGCGGCCATCAGCAGCCGTTTCGACCACATAGCCCTCTTCGCCAAACCCTTTGGCAATGAAATCCCTGGTGTCAGTGTCATCTTCGACGATCAACAGACGGCGGCTCATGATGTGGTTCCTTTCCCTAAGGATTTAAACACAAAATTCAAACAAAGCATATGGTTTGCTGACGATCTTGCCGGGTGCTGGGCACGCACCCGGCAAGCCCGACGGACAGCGGACAACTCAGTTCCGTCGGGTGAGGCACGCGCCGGTTCTCCCCATCAAGCGGCGCGCGCATGGTATTGATCAGACCAGTTCGACGGCAACGAAGATCTGGCTGCCAGCCCGGTTGATCAGCACCAGTGCCGGGTCTGTTTTTTCGCTGTCCAGTGCCGCCTTCAGCGCTTCGGGTGTGAACGTGTCCTGATTGCCCAGTTTGACGATCACGTCACCGCGTTGCAGACCCGCCCGAGCCGCAGGGCTGTCCGGTTGCAGGTCTGTGACGACGACACCTTCGACGGCTTTGGCGATACCTGTCTCGGCTCGCATCGTTTCGGTCAGCGGGGCCACGGTGACACCAAGCGACGTGCCCGCCGCTTCGGATTCGACAGGGGTATCGGACTGAGCCGACGCTGCCTGATGCTGGCCAACGGTCAAAGTGACCGTTTCCTGTTTGCCATCGCGCAGAATGGTCAGATTACTTGCGGTGCCGACCTTGGTTGTGCCCACCAGAATGGGCAGGTCACCACTGGAGTCTACGGCTTCGCCGTTGAAGGACAGGATAACATCGCCTTGCTCCAGAACGCCATCTGCAGGGCTGTCGGCGACAACATCTGCCACCAGTGCACCCGAGGAGGCATCAATTCCCAGTGCCGCCGCAAGCTGCGGGCTGATATTCTGGATAGATACACCCAGCCATCCACGGCTGACCTGCCCGTCGTCCTGCAGATCGACCGCAATATGTTCAACGATGTTCGAGGTTACAGCAAATCCCAATCCGACGGATCCGCCACTGGGGGAATATATGGCCGAGTTCACGCCAACCACTTCGCCGTCCATGTTGAAAAGCGGGCCACCAGAGTTGCCCTTGTTGATGGCGGCGTCCGTTTGAATGAACTCGGCATAAGGCCCGTCCGAGATATTGCGCCCTTTGGCCGATACAATGCCGGTAGTAACTGTCGAGCTCAAACCAAACGGGTTGCCGATCGCAACGACATCTTCGCCAACGCGGATTGCATCGCTGTCACCCAGTTTGACAGCTTGCAGACCCGGGCCTGCATCTATCTTCAAGACTGCGATATCTGTCAGCGGATCGGTGCCAACCACCTCGGCCTCAAATGTCCGGTCATCATTTAGGCGAACGGTTACAGTCTCGGCATTGTCCACCACATGGTGATTGGTGACGACATAACCGGCTTCATCCAGTACAAACCCTGACCCGAGCCCTTGTGCCGGACCGCGTTGAGGCATGTTGAACCCTTCAGGCCCACCAAAACGTTTGAAGAATTCCCCAAACGGATGACCGTCAAAATCAAAACTCTGCCCCTGTGCGGGGCTTGGGGCGGCCTTTTGCTCGGCAATGATGGTCACAACCGACGGGGAAACGGTTTCGACAAGATCGGCTAGCGCCTCATCCGCCATCGAAGGTAAAGCGGTTGTGGCCAGCATGGCTGCGCCCAATGCGCTAACACCCATCCAATTGGATGTGCGGGGAAGTAAAAGCGAAGATTTTCGGATGCTCATTTCTGTCTCCTGGTTTGATCACGCAATTTCCGTTGCGCGTTGAGACATGAGATGCACTGGCAGGATTGGGGTTTCCTGACTGATCAATTAATAAATCTTAATTTTGCCACAAAGCGGGTGTTTTGTGGCGAAGGACGTTGATCAGGATTCGCTGATTTGACCAGGTAGGTCGAAGGCGAATCGGAGGATTGTTGCCAAAACAGACGTCAAACTTTCAAAAAAGTTGTATTTTCATTGTTTTGTTGACAATGCTTTCACTGAACAGTGGGGAAAAATGCTGCTCTTCCAATGGTTGTGGGCGAGTCCGGAGGTCTTTGGACTTGACGCTGTAACTTTGCCGAGAGGCAGCTGAATGGGCGCATAAGTTTGCGCTTAATTCCGAATCGTTGATTTGTGCACTGAATGAGGATCGCCTATAGGTTGAGCAGGCCCCAGGGCTATGTTGCCTAAAAGCCAAATAGAGATGCGCTAAATTAACCTATTCATCCAATTTTACGTTGTTTCTAAGGATCGGATAAGTGAGGATGAAATTGCCCAAGTGAGGGGAAGCCAAAAGCGCTAGGGGGCGCTGGCGGCTAACTCAGTTACCGGAAGTTTTAGCGGCGTGTTAACGAGGGGGTCTTGTTTAGGTTTAGCGGCTAGGGAACCAGAGTGTCTAAAAGACCTATTGGTCAAACTTTTGGAATTGTAGAAAGTGGTAGTCCTGTATTGGGCACCGGCCCGGTCGATATCGACCGGGCCGTGTTTATTCAAGAAGTACACTTTTTACGCCAAGCGTTCCAATCTTCCGGTGTATCCAGATCTAAAACCGCGTTTTGACCGGGCAGGGGTTGCAGGAATACGCCGCACTGTTGCGAGCGAACCACCGCCTGCGCGCCGTGATCGCCGTGTAATGCCGAAAGCTGAGTGAAAAGCGTCCGATCGAAGATCACCGGGTGCCCGGGCTTTCCATCTGCGGTTGTTCCGCGCCAGACTACATTGTCGGGATGCAATCGGCGTGCTTTCAAGATCGTTCTCAGATCGGTCTGGGTCAGGTCAGGTAAATCGGCCAGCAAAACCATGACTGCGGGTGCATCTGCAGGAAGGTATGCGATAGCGGTGCGCAAACTGGCGTTCATTCCCTCTGCCGCGTCCGGAACGGGAACCGTCTGAACATCCATTCCCGTAAGTGCATCATATCTTGGGTGCGGGCGCGGTGGCAGGGTGACAAGGACAGGCGCCACACCACGCGCAAGGGTCGCCGTACGGGTCAGCAGTGGAATGCCGTCGATTTGCTGCATTAGCTTGTCCAACCCGCCCATACGGCTGGATTGACCGGCGGCAAGCAGGATGATGGGTATTTCAGTCACTGAGCCATACTGCCGTCAGTCATGTGTGCTGTCATCCCCTCATGCGTCTACCATCTGGGTCAAACAAAGGTGTCGAGATAACCTTCGCTTTGCGCATCTGCCCCAGAATCTCGATTTCAACCTCCAGACCATCTTCTATGCGCCCGGACGGCAGAAAGCCCATGGCGACGGATTTTTGCGCAAAATGAGAGTAGCCGCCCGAGGTACAGAACCCAACAACTGCGCCATCCAGCCAGATCGGTTCATAGGCGTTGACGTCTGCATCGTCCGTATCAACCTCAAAGGCTGCCAGCTGGCGGGTGGTTCCATTGGCCCGTTCTGCTTCCGCTGTATCGCGGCCGATGAATTGGGTGTTTTTGCTGAATGCAATGAAACGATCCAATCCCGTTTCCGCGGCGGTGTAATCGGGCGAATACTCTCGCATCCATGAGCCAAAGAACTTGTCTAGCCGCAGGCTCATCATCGCGCGCATTCCGAACGGAACAATGCCGTGGGGTTGTCCGGCCTCCCACAGCGTCCACCAAAGCTGACGCTGCGCTAGGGGGTCGCAATAGATTTCATAACCAAGATCGCCCGTATAGCTGACACGCTGAACGACACAGTCGGTCATGCCGACAGTCATCCGGCGCACGTTGAGGAAGTCGAAATCCGTCAGGTCGTCGCGGGTGCAGGCCGCCAGAACCTGCGTTGCCTTTGGGCCGGCAATCTGGAAGCCGTTCAACCGGTCGCTGACGTTTTCTATCCTCACGTCGTCCTGAGCGTTTTGCTGGAACCACCGCATGTGGAAAGCCTGACTGCCATAGGACGCCGTAAGCTGGAACTCAGTGTCAGTCAGGCAGGAAACGGTGAAATCGCCAATTAGCTTGCCCTTGTGCGACAGCATCGGGGTCAGAGACAGCCGACCGGGTTTCGGAATGCGGCCAGCCATGATCCAGTCCAGCCAGTTCCGAGCATCGGCTCCGGTGATGCGGTATTTGCCGAAATTGTGGACTTCGTTGATACCCACAGCTTCACGCACTGCCCGCACTTCGCGCCCAGTCGCAGCGAACGCGTTCGAGCGGCGGAAGGATGGAGTTTCAAATCCCGGCTCATCTTCCTGCGCAAAATAGTTTGGCACCTCAAGGCCGTATTGCTGCCCCCAGACCGCGCCAAGATCGCTGAAGATGTCGTACATTGGCGTTGTGCGGTTGGGGCGTGCAGCGGGCAGTTCTTCGTTCGGATAGGCGACGCTGAAGCGTTTTTGATAATTCTCGATGACTTTGGGGCGGGTATAACCTGGACTGATCCAGTCGCCGAAGCGGGCAACATCCATGGCAAACACATCGCGCTCGGGCTCACCTTCGATCATCCACTGCGCCAGCGTAAGGCCAACGCCGCCACCTTGACTGAACCCGGCCATGACACCGCAGGCCGACCAGTAGTTGCGCATTCCGGGTACAGGGCCGACCAGCGGGTTGCCATCAGGGGCAAAGGTAAACGGCCCATGGATCACCGATTTTATCCCAGCCTCAGCCAGCACAGGAAAGCGGCGATACGCGAATTCGATACTGTCGGTGATCTTGTCATAATCATCGGGCAGTAACTCGTGCCCGAAATCCCACGGTGTGCCGTCTACTGCCCAGGGCTTGCAGGGCTGTTCGTAGAACCCGATGCACAGGCCGCGCCCTTCCTGCCTCAAATAGCTTTCACCTGCCGGATCCATGACATGCGGATGCTCGCCACCCGCATCGATAATCGCTTCAATCTGTGGGATCGCGTCGGTGACAAGATATTGATGCTCCATCGGGTGCAGGGGAAAATAGACACCGGCCATGGCGCCAACTTCACGTGCCCAAAGCCCGCCCGCATTAACAATATGTTCTGCATGGATTGTGCCTTTGTCGGTGACGACATCCCAGCTTCCATCGGGGCGCTGGTTGGTTTCACGTACCATACAATGGGTTTCAATTGTGGCACCGCCCATTCGCGCGGCCTTGGCATAGGCATGGGTGGTGCCTGACGGGTCCAAATGACCATCCAGCGGATCATAAAGAGCGCCGATAATTCCGTCGGTGTTCGTTATGGGCGCGATCTTTTTGATTTCTTCCGGGCCGACGATTTCTGTCTCAAGCCCCATGAACCGATGCTTGGCGCGCTCGGCCAGCAGCATATCAAACCGGTCCTGATTATCGGCAAGTGTCACACCGCCCACGTGGTGCAGGCCACAGGACATGCCGGTGATCTGTTCCAGTTCTTTATACAGCCTGATCGTGTAGCCCTGCAGCGCCGCCATGTTGGTGTCGCCGTTGAGGGTGTGAAACCCGCCTGCCGCATGCCAGGTCGAGCCGCTGGTCAGTTCGGACCGTTCCAGCAACATGACGTCCGACCACCCAAGCTTGGTCAGGTGATAAAGAACCGAACATCCGACAACGCCGCCACCAATGACGACCACCTGGCATGAGTTTTTCATCCGCTCCTCCTTTTCTGGTAGGACGGTGCAGATCAACGATAAAGCATTCTGTCATACGAGCGACAGAGCGCGTCGTTTTTGTCTCGCACCCAAACCCTATAAGGGACGCACTTTCAGGGCTGTGATACGATTGCCTTCGCGTGCTGTGACCTCGAACCGGAAGCCATGGAACGAAAACACTTGTCCAACAACCGGGATCATTTGGGCTTCGTGGATGACCAGACCAGCAAGAGTGTTGGCCTCTTCATCCGGTAGCGACCAGTCCAACGCACGATTGACATCGCGAATGGTCATAGCACCTTCGACAAGGAATTGGCCATCATCCGTCCGCACAACCGGTACCTCTTCGGCTATATCGAACTCATCGGCGATTTCGCCCACGATTTCTTCCAGAATATCTTCAAGCGTAATCAGGCCACGCAATGAGCCATATTCGTCCACCACCAGCGCAAAATGACCATGCATCCTCAGAAACTCGCGCATCTGGTCATCCAGAGTTGTGGTCTCTGGAACAAAATAGGGGGCATTTGCGACTTTGCCGATGTCAAAGCTGGCCAATCGGTCAGTGCTGCCGTCACTGCTGCCAGCCTGTGCATACATCGCGCGGAACAAGTCCTTGGCGTGAACAACGCCGACAATGTTCTCCTGCTCGTCCCTGAAAACAGGCAGACGAGTGTGGGGGCTTTCAAGGCATTGCCTCAGGATAGCTTCGGGTGGGGCGTTCGCATCGATCATCTCGATGTTGGAACGGTGGAGCATGATCTCTTCCACCGTGCGGTCGCCCAGATCCAGCGCGCCGAGGATGCGGTCGCGATCTTCCTTTTCAACCACCCCTTCGGAATGGCCCAGTTGCAGAGCGCCTGCGATTTCTTCGCGCACGGCCAGAATGTTGCTGTCAGGATCGATCTGAACTCCGAACAGGCGCAATACGCCACGCACCAACAATCGAACGGCCGCGACGACAGGTGAAAACACCGTCACTACCACGCTGATGATCGGTGCAACGGCCGCAGCGGCCTTTTCGGAATTGGTGATGGCGTAGGTTTTGGGCAGCACTTCGGCAAAGATCAGCACCAGAAAGGTCATGACCAGGGTCGCCAATGCCACGCCGCTTTCGCCAAAAAGACGTGTGAACAACGCTGTCGCCAGCGACGCGGCCAGAATGTTGACGAGGTTGTTGCCCAGCAGAACCGACCCGATCAGACGTTCGTTGTCGTCGGTTATTTCCAGCGCCTTTTTAGCCCCGCGCGATCCCTTGTCGGCCTGAACGCGTAGTTTCCCCCTTGACGAGGCGGTCAGCGCCGTTTCCGAGCCCGAGAAAAATCCGGACAGGATAAGCAGGAACAGGATAGCGCCGGTCGTAACCCAGAATGCGCCGTCGAACATAGAAGGTAAGGGTTCCATTGGTCCTTGATAGATTTGTGTACTGCATCCGTTATGGGGACGTCGCCCCGCTGGATCAAGGTCTTAGCCCTTGTCCTCATTGCGGTCCTTGCTCAGCGGGTGATGTTGCAACACCAGTTCCGCCAGACGTTCATCCAGAACATGCGTATAGATTTCGGTCGTCGCCACGTCTGCATGGCCCAATAACGTCTGGATCGATCTCAGATCAGCGCCGTTGGCCAGCAGATGCGTGGCGAATGCATGGCGCAGCGTGTGTGGTGTGACTTTTTCAGAAGAAACACCACCCCGTACAGCCAGCTCTTTCACCAGCAAAAAGAACCTGTGCCGTGTCAGATGACCGGACTTTCCGCGTGATGGGAACAGAAAGCGCGAGCGCTGAGCGCCTTTTTCCGCGGCCAAGTCCTCGGCCTTGTCCCGCGCGGTCAGCCACGCGGCCAAAGCATCCCGGGCCGGGGGCGACAGAGGGACCATTCGCTCTTTACCCCCTTTCCCAAGCACCAGCAGCATCCGGGGATCGCCACGGGCCGAAGAGACGGGCAAGGAGACAAGCTCAGTCACCCGCATTCCTGTGGCGTACAAAACTTCCATCAGGCAGGTGTTTCTTAGCCTGTCAGCTTCGGTTCGCCCGGTTTTTTGGGCGGCCTCCAGCAAACGGTCAACTTCGGGCACATCCAGCGTCTTGGGCAACCGTTTCTGCCGGCCGGGACCTTTGATCTGAATGGCAGGGTTGGTCGCGCGCCAGCCTTCCTCAAAGCCAAACCGGTACAGCTGTTTTATAGCAGACAAACGCCGCGCGCGGGTCGAACGTGACAAGCCCTGTGCATCGCAGTCGATCAGGTAGGCTTCGATCAGGTCGCGATTTGCCTGATCAAATCCGGATTTCTTGCGGTCCAGCCATTCGGCAAAATCTTTCAGGTCGCGCCCATAAGCCAGCAGCGTATTGGTCGCAGCGCCAAGCTCCGCCGCCTGCGCCTGCAAAAACGTTGAAATCCACAGTGCATCTGATACCGGAGAGCCCATGATCAACGCTCTTGCAGGATCAAAAGGGACAGGGCGGCACGTCGCGCGGTGTCCTCCAGCCCAACGCGCCGGAATGTTGCAATTGCCGCTGTCAGATCCACCAGATTGCCCCGCGCGCCATGTGCAAACAGTTGCATGGCTTCAATAATGGCTTCGCCCAATTGACCGTTGGTCAGCAACGCATCAATGTCGCCTGGCACAGGCGCTGCCCATTCAAACCCCTGAGCGACGGCATCAGCCAAAGGGGACGGGGACACCGCGCGCCCGGGGTCGCCTTGTGCCAAAGCGGCAAGAAACTGGGTGTCGTTGGATGTGTCAGGTGTTGACAAGGCGGCCTGTTCGTAAAGCCCGGACAGCATCAGAATACGCCAGCGCAGGCTTTCGGTGGTGGCAACCGGCAATGTGACAGATGACAAGCGCTCGGCGAACAGTTCGGCAAACGGAACCTCAAGCCCGACACCACGCATCTGTTGCCAGACCGGCTGCAAGGTCTTTCCTATCGCTTCCGCGTTCCCGGTGTCCAACGCGCTTTCAAATCGCTGAACGGCAGCCACCCGATCCCAGACAGCACCTGAGGCTGCCGGATCACGCTCGGTATAAAGGCCCAGCAGCTGATTGGGGGTTAATGCGCCAATTCGGGTCAGCCGCTCCGCTGCTTCGATCTGTGCCTTCCAACCTGCGACATCGCGCAGATCCGCATTGGCAAACGCCCGTGGCAGCGGAGCGGAGGGAAGCCGTTCGCCAATTGCCTCAAACAAACGGAACGTCAGGGGATCAGGGTTTTCCGGCTGCGGCAGGTAAGCTGCGCCTTCATACAGTTCCGGGCTGAGGAAACGGTCCAGAACCGCCAGATCCTCGGGTGGAAGGATTTCAAGCGCATGAGCTGCCTCAAGTGTCAGCGCGGCTGAAACCCAATCCCCGCGGCGGGCCTTGCAGAAGATCTGAGCCGCATAGTCCCGCGAAAGATGCGGTTCAGCAATAAGGGCGGTACAGCTACGATCCTCATCCCCGGTCAAGAGCGTCGCATCGAACCAGCGCTTGAAACGGTCCTGCGTGTCAGTGGGCCCGGCCAATTGAACAAGCGACTGCGCCGGATCAGCAGCGCCCAGTTGCATCAATCGGTCCAGCCGTGCCAGCAAAAGGATTTCTTCAGCCAGAGGCCCTGACGGCGCGCGGGTTTCAGACAAGAGCAGCGTGAACAACAATCGCTGCATGGCCGGGTTGTCACGCACGTGGACGCCGGCGATCAGTTCGGCCAAACGATCCGCATCGCTGCCCTGCCAAAGGTCGACGGGCAGACCAGTGACTGAGGATGAAACAAGGCCCAGCGGCTGCGACAGCGCTTCAAGCGAAGTCACCTCAATTTCCGGCAATGCGCCATCTTGCGTGACCGGAGGTTCCAGCAGAACGGTTCCCGGCAGGTTTTCCGGCGGGTCTGTCAGCCATTCGATGGCGGATAAGGGTTCCTGCGCATGTGCCGACCCGGCAAGTGTGATTACCAAAAGCAGTTGCTTAGTTGACATCCAGTGCAACCGGCTCGCGAATTTCACTTTGAGGCGCAGAGAAATCCGCACCAAAGAATGGACCGACATAGGCATAGGCGACCAGCCCGATGAATGCCAGGCACAGAACATATATCAGGAATTTGATCAGACGGCTCATGGCGTCACGCTGCCTCAATTTTTGATTTTGACCAAGTTATAACTGGCATTTTTCCCAAGATCACGTCATTCACGGTGAAATGAGCGAAATTAAGCATAACACGCACTCAGCGGACGCGCAGACCCGGTTTGATCTACACAAAACCGTGGTTCTGGTCGGTATGATGGGGGCCGGAAAGTCAGCCGTGGGTCGCGCTTTGGCCGCTCGATTGGGTGTTCCTTTTCTGGACAGCGATTCCGAAATCGAATCAGCCGCCAACATGACCATCCCCGAAATCTTTGAGCGGGACGGGGAACCTTTTTTTCGCACCAAGGAATCACAGGTTATCAGCCGCCTGCTGGATGACAAAAAAGGCGTACTTTCAACGGGTGGCGGCGCGTTTCTTCAGCCTGACAACCGGCGTATGATCACCATGCGGGGTGCGTCGGTCTGGCTGCGGGCAGACCTGAAAGTTCTGTGGAGCCGTGTCCGCCACAAGGACACGCGCCCGCTGCTTCGTACTGCCGATCCTTATGCGACATTGAAAGCCCTCTACGAGGCGCGTGTTCCGGTTTACGCCGAGGCGGATCTGATCGTGGATTCGGATGGCGAAACTTCGATCGAGAATATGGTGGACCGGGTTGTCGACGCCTTGTTGGCGCGCCCTGATGTTTTGGAAATCAGATAATGCATCAAACAGTACAAGTTGAACTTGGGGACCGGTCGTATGACGTTGAGATCGGTCCGGATCTTCTGGCGCGCGCGGGCGATTGGATTGCACCGCTATTGGCGCGTCCTAAGGTGGCCGTCCTGACAGATGAAAGTGTCGCTGATCTGCATCTGGAAACGCTGCGTGCGGGTCTGAAAACCACCGGGATCGAAATGTCCGCGCTGGCCTTACCCGCCGGAGAGGCAACAAAAAGCTGGCCACATTTCGAACGCGCGGTTGAGTGGCTGTTGACTGAAAAGGTTGAACGCAGCGACGTTGTTGTGGCCCTTGGTGGTGGGGTAATTGGTGATCTTGCCGGCTTTGCCGCAGCCGTTCTGCGCCGAGGTGTTCGGTTCGTACAAATCCCCACGTCTTTGCTGGCGCAGGTCGACAGCTCTGTCGGGGGGAAAACAGGGATCAACGCCCCTCAGGGGAAGAACCTGATCGGCGCTTTTCATCAGCCATCGCTGGTTCTGGCCGATACATCTGTGTTGCAGACCATGTCCCAGAGGGACTTTCTTTCAGGGTATGGCGAAGTGGTGAAATACGGCTTGCTTGGGGATGCTGATTTCTTTGAATGGCTTGAGGCGAACGGGCAAAGTGTGTCTTCAGGCGACATGGCCGCACGTGTGCGTGCGGTAACCCGCTCGGTTCAGATGAAAGCCGATATCGTGGCCCGGGATGAAACCGAACAAGGTGACCGCGCCCTGCTGAATCTGGGGCACACCTTCTGCCATGCCTTGGAGGCCGCCACAGGGTATTCCGACCGTCTTTTGCATGGTGAGGGCGTGGCCATTGGTTGTGCACTTGCGTTCGAGCTTTCGTCCCGCCTTGGCCTGTGTTCACAAGAGGACCCAAGCCGGGTACGCGCACATCTGCGTGCGATGGGCATGAAAACGGATCTGGCTGATATTCCGGGCGAATTGCCAAGTGCCGAGGTGCTGGTGGATCTGATGGGGCAGGACAAAAAGGTCGTGGACGGCCAGCTGCGGTTTATCCTGGCCCGCGGAATTGGTCAGGCTTTTGTGACCTCGGATGTGCCGAAGGATGCGGTCTTGTCGGTTCTGTCGGACGCTCTCGCCCCGGTGTGACGCAGGGGTTAACGACCCTGAATGACCATCAGCTCGCCGATGTTTTCGCGGGTTATGTAACCGATCATGCGACCGCCATGGGTCAGAACTGCAATGGCCGGCGCCCCATTGTGCAGGTGTTCCAGCACGTCCTCAAGGCCGGTTGTCAGCAGGACTGTGGGGACGTTTGCATCCATGATCGAGGTCGCGGGCGCGGTTCTGGGTTGGTCGCTTGCAAGGGCGGTGAACAGGCGATCGCGTGTCACAAAGCCCAGCAACGTGTGATTTGGGTCCAGTATCGGAAATTCGTGCTGCGTGGTGTGAATCACGGCTTGTGCCGCTGTGCTCAGCGTATCACTGGGAGAAAGTGCGTGAAACTCGGTGATCATCGCGTCACGGGCCAGAACACGACGAACCGCAGATCGCAAAGCGACTTCCTGGCTTTCTGCATTGGCTGCAAAGAACACAAATACGGCGATCAATACCAGAATTGGATTGCCAGAGCTCAGCCCTAGAAATCCAAACCCGACAGCGACAACCTGGCCACCAACGGCTGCAACTCGGGTGGCTTTGACACGATTCATGCGTAAACACAGAAGGGCGCGAAAGACGCGGCCTCCGTCCATTGGGAAGGCCGGGATCAAGTTGAAGATGGCCAAAAGCAGATTGATATAGGCCAGCTTGTCCACAATCCTCACATTTGGTGACTCCAATTGCGCGAGGGTCTCTAGCGGCATACCTGCGCCAAGCGCGGCAAGGCCAATAAAGATAGCGATATTCACTGCCGGACCCGCAAGCGCCACCAGAACCTCTTGCATCGGTTTTTCCGGCATTCTCTCAAGCCGGGCCAGGCCGCCGATGGGCAGAAGGGTGATGTCGGGGGTTTTGATACCATAACGCCGCGCCATAAGGGCGTGACCGAACTCATGCGCGACAACGCAGGCAAACAGCGCCAGAACAAAGAGAAGGTTTTCTATCGCGGCTGGCACGCCACCGGCTGAGAATGCGGCAAAACCGACCCATGCAAGCAGCAGAAAAAAGGTGACATGGACCCTCAGTTCGGACCCGAGCAATCGGCCGAGAGAGAAGGACCATGTCATATTGTTACTCCGCTTTGGTTAGAACGGAATCTCGTCGTCGTCGATTCCGCCCGAGGCTGGTGCCGGAGAGCTGGATGGGCCGCCGTAGGGGTCACCGTAACCACCACCAGCCTGGCCGCCACCATAACCGCCGCCGCTGCCTCCACCGCCTTCACTACGACCGTCCAACAGGGTCAGTTCCCCGCGATAGGGGCGTAAGACAACCTCGGTCGTATATCGATCCTGACCGGATTGATCCTGCCATTTGCGGGTTTCCAGCTGGCCTTCGATATAAACCTTGCTGCCCTTGCGCAGATATTGCTCGGCGATGCGGGCCAGCGGTTCCGAGAAGATGGCAACCGAATGCCACTCTGTCCGTTCGCGCCGCTCGCCCGTGTTGCGGTCTTTCCAGTTCTCCGAGGTGGCAATGCGCAGGTTGCACACTTTGCCGCCGTTCTGGAACGACCGGACTTCGGGGTCGCGGCCAAGATTTCCCACCAGAATGACCTTGTTGACTGAACCCGCCATGTAAATCCTCGTTCTGTTCTGCGTAAATGCGCCGAATCTGGCGCAATGAGTTTCGTGAGACCCTATACGGCCTGCATCATGGTTGAAAACAGTTGATACAACACTGTGGAACAAGAGTCTTACTGTACTATTTACCAAGCTTTCATTTTTTGCGGGAATACCTATACTTCCACTGGTTTTTGATCGAGCAGGATAAGCAAAGATGCGTTCTTGGGTTGCTGGGTTTTCTGTTGCCTGCCTAGTATTGGCCGTTGCGCCGGTGCAGGCACAAACCTTGTCCAGCAAAAGCCGCAAGGATATTTTCCTGAAACAGGCGAAGGTTCTGGATTCTCGTGCGGCAACCCAGTACCGCGACTCGGCCCGGCTGAAACCCAAAACAACGCGTGATCAGGTCAGCAAACGGTATTCAGGAAAGTATCGCGGAGAATATTTGGAAATCGCGCGCCGTGTTGCTCGCCTTCACAGCATCCCTGAAGATCTGTTCTTGCGTCTCGTGCAGCAGGAAAGTGGATGGAACCCACAGGCGAAGTCACATAAAGGTGCGTTAGGACTGGCGCAGCTTATGCCACAGACGGCCGAGCTTTTGGGCGTAAACCCCCATGATCCCAAGCAGAACCTCGAAGGCGGTGCCAGATATCTGTCCTGGCAGTACCGCAAGTTCAAATCGTGGCCTTTGGCGCTGGCGGCCTATAACGCGGGTCCCGATGCGGTTGAAAAGCATGGTGGTATTCCGCCGTACAAGGAAACCCAGAACTACGTGAAGGTTATCTGGGGCGGCTGAAACCGATGCTGCGCCGCAGAACGTCCTATTCTTGATTCAGTGCAAAGCCTCCAACTAACCTGACAGGGTATCGCCCAGAAACTGGTGAGGCCCCTAATGCCTGCTGATCATCCGCAGATTCCCAAAGAAACGCTGGCAAACTGGCAGCAACTTGTTGATCTGGTCGCAGAACTGGCCGACGTGCCCGCAAGCCTGATCATGAAAACCGACGCGCCGGATCATGCGGTTTTGATCACATCCGATCACCCCGAGAACCCGTATCCGGTCGGTCTGAGTTTCCAGTTGAACCCCAAGCTGTACTGTCAGGGTGTTCTGGAGCGTGACGGAGAGTTGGTGGTCCAGGACGCCAAATGTGATCCGGTTTGGGCGGACAACGACGACCTGGAACACGGAATGACCTTTTACATCGGCTTACCGCTGAAATGGCCCGATGGATCGGTGTTCGGCACAATCTGTGTTCTGGACCGTAAACAGAACCGGCGGGCCCTGTTGTTCCGAGAGGGGCTGGCGCAGTTCGCGCGCATGGTCGAGTCGGATTTGGCTTTGTTGCAAGAGGTTTATCTGAGACGCGCGTTGGAGGAGAAGCTGAACGAAACACTTGCCCAGCTTGAAACGCGTGTTTCGGATCGAACCCGAGAGTTGCAGGAGACGAACACGGCGTTGCGCGTATTGCTCTCAAGTCTCGACGATGACCGCAAAAACCGGGATCACGAAATCATCGAGCAGGTTCGTAGCAGAGTATTACCATATCTTGAAAAGGTTCGGGCGCAGCTTTCAGGGAATGAGGCGCAATTTGTCTATCTTGAGCTGGCCGAGAAGAACCTGAACGAGATCACATCTTCGATGTCTGACAAGTTGACGGATGCCTTCGCGGCAATGACCCCGACCGAAATGGAAATTGCACAGATGGTCATGTTTGGGAAAACCACGAAGGACATTGCCAAGGCCCTGTCCCGAGAGACGTCGACAATCGATTTTCACCGCAACAACATTCGCCGAAAACTTGGACTTGAGGGCCGGGATCAAAACCTGCGCAGTCATTTGCTCTCGATTTCGTGAATGTCAAATATGGGGAATGCCCCCATATTCCACCCCCATTTTTTCGGTCTGAGCTGAAGCGCTTTGGCTTGTTACCCTCTGGGATGAGGTGCCGAAAAACGGCGCACGTCCAACAGAGAGGTACATAGATATGGATCGTAAGGATCTGAAACCGACCATCCTGAAAGGGGACAGGGATCATCTGGCACCGGGGTTGTCTCGGCGGTCATTTTTCATGGCGGCAGGTGCCGCCGGTGTTGGCGCGACAGCTTCAGTGCTGGGCGCGAAACCGGTCGAGGCGCAATCGCAGGCGTGGTTGCAACCAGGGAACAATAACCATGTGATCGACCTGCAGGGATCGACGGGGCAGGCCAGTGCCGGAGTTGTCGGTATCGATTATTATGGCCATTGCGCCATCAAGATCACCTCGCCCAACGGCACAACGGTCCTGTTCGACCCCTGGCGTGATGACCCGTCGGGCGCGTGGGGGCTTTGGTTCCGCAATGAGTTCCCCCAGATCCCGGTAGACATTACCCTGTCGACCCACGCGCATTTCGATCACGACGCGATCGAACGCCCAAGTTCGACCATGGTGCTGGACAGGATGGTGGGCAATTTCGAGTTCGCCGATATCAAGATCACTGGTTTTGCAGATAAACATGCCTGCGTAGCGCCGGGCTGGTACAACTGGACAAATGCACTGGCCGAATTTGGGGTCGAAGCCTGTCCGCCGAACAATGTGGGTCATATGGATATGGTGGTCTATCTGGTGGAAACAGGTGGCATTCGTACGCTGATCTGGGGTGACAATCGCCATAACCCGCCGCAGGAGTTTTGGGACGCCGTCGGACAGGTCGATGTTCTGACCCTACCGGTAGACGGGTCGCAACATATCCTGAGCTTCGATCAGGGTAATGACATCGTGGCCAAGCTAAAGCCCAAGATCATTATCCCAACTCATTACCTGAACGAAGTTACGTCTTACACGCTGACCACGCTGCAATCAGCAGACGAGTGGGTAAAGGGGCAGCAAAGCTATCAGATGCTTGACAGTGCCAACCTGAAACTGGAGGCCGGTGAGATTGCTGGTATGAACCAGGAGTTCATGCATTTCGGCAACAATGTCATGACTGGCTGAACTTTTTTTTGGAACCACCACTCACAAGCGTCGCCAGTCTCCTCGTGACACGCGGCACTCACAGAAAGGGCCGGTCAACCACCGGCCCTTTCCAGTTATGATCCGCGAACCTATTCGGCTGCGACTTTGATTACGGGTTGCATCCGTGCCAGCACTTCTTCGGACAAGTGGCACTTCACCTGATGCCCCTTGGCCAATGTCTGCACAGGCGGCACATGCGACTCACAGCGCCCATCTGGCACTTCGGATTTCCAGCGACACCGTGTCTGGAACGGGCATCCCGGTGGTGGGTTCATGGCCGAAGGGATATCACCCTCCAGAACGATGTGCTGCTTTTCGACCGATGTATCGGCGATGGGAACAGCACTCAGCAACGCTTCGGTATAAGGGTGGTAGGGGGGTGCAAAAACCTGATCAGTTGTGCCCAGCTCGACCACGTGCCCCAAATACATTACCATCACACGGTCGCTGAGGTATCGCACGATGGAAAGGTCATGGCTGATGAACAGCAACGTGGTTTTGTGCTCGCGCTGAATTTCCATCAGCAGGTCGGTCACCGCAGCTTGCACGGAAACGTCCAGCGCCGATACGGGCTCGTCGGCCACCACGATGCGCGCATCGCCAGCAAAGGCGCGCGCGATACCTACGCGCTGCTTCTGGCCACCTGACAGCTGACGCGGCATCCGGTCAGCAAAGGCGCGCGGCAGCTTCACCAGATCCAGCAGCTCCAGCATCCGCTTCTTGCGCTCGGCCTCAGAATTGCCAACACCGAAGATTTCCAATGCCCGGATGATCTGGCGCCCGACGGTCATCGACGGGTTCAGCGTGTCGAACGGGTTCTGGAACACCATCTGAACTTCACCAACGGTCTTTGCGTCGCGCTCTTCTATGGGCACCTGTTCGATATTGCGGTTGTCCAGAAGAATCTGCCCGTCCGTGGCCGTCTCAAGACCCATGAGAACTTTGGCAAAGGTGGATTTGCCGCAACCGGATTCACCCACGATGGCCAATGTCTCGGACTCATGCGCCTCGAAACTGAGCGTTTCGTTTGCTTTCACAACCTTCTTTTCGCCACCACCGAACAGGGCATTTGCTGCAACCTCATAGTATTTCTTGAGGTTGTCCATCTTCAGAACGACCCTGCCGATCTCACCTTTCGCTTTCTGATCACCCACCGTGATTGGTGCGTTCCAGTCAATCTCTTTGAATTTCAGGCAACGGGTATGGTGCCGGTCATTTCCGGGCACCGCCTCCATCAGGATGTCCTTGGCGTCACAGCGACCCTCTTCGAAATAGTCGCAGCGCGGGCCAAAGTTACAACCTGGGGGCCGCTCATGGGGTAGGGGAAAGTTCCCCGGTATAGCCACCAGCGGGCGCGAATTCTTGTCGGCCCCCGGCAGCGGGATCGACCGGAACAGGGCCTGCGTGTAAGGATGCTGCATCTCGTCAAACACATCCTTGATCGAGCCGCGCTCGACCGCCTCACCCGAATACATCACGCAAAGCCGGTCACAGGTTTCCAGAACCAGCCCAAGGTTGTGCGAAATGAACAGCATCGAAGTGCCGTATTTCTTGCCCAGATCCTTCACAAGTTCGACCACCGCAGCCTCAACCGTCACATCAAGTGCCGTCGTTGGTTCATCAAGGATCAGAAGCGCCGGTTTTGACATCAGTGCCATTGCGATCACGATCCGCTGTTGCTGACCGCCTGACAGCTGGTGCGGGAACGAGTTGAGCATTCGCTCGGGGTCCGGCAGGCGCACATCGGTGACAACTTCCAGCGCGCGCGAATACGCTTCTTCTGCGCTGACGCCCTCGTGAATCATGGGCACTTCCATCAGCTGCTTACCGATCTTCATTGCCGGGTTCAGTGAGGCCATCGGCTCCTGATAGATCATCGCGATCTCATTGCCGCGTATGTCGCGCAATTCATCTGAACTCATTTCCGCCAGATCACGACCCTTGAACTTGATTGTACCACCAACGATGCGACCGTTTTTGCCAAGGTCCTGCATGACACCCAACGCCACCGTGGATTTACCGCAGCCGGATTCACCGACCAGACCAACAGCTTCACCGGGTTGCACGCTGACAGAGAAATCCATCACGGCCGGAATTTCCCGCAGGCGGGTAAAGAAGGAAATCGACAGCTTGTCGATCTCAAGGATCGGGCCGTCATAATCCGCCATCTTGCTCATCTTGTATCTCCTCACCAGATCGAGGGGATCCTCTTCATCTGGCTAAAAATATCTCGGG